>JBNKSB010000250.1:0-4104 GCA_050297095.1 Pontiella sp.
CGCGTCCCCGGCCCGATCCAGTTGTTCTGAATGGCATAGCCCACCAGAAAGACAATACCGGTGACCAGCACGGCAATCCCGGCAAAAGCCGCCGCCTTACCGCCCATGAGAAACTCGACATGGCCGCGCGGCTTCGGTCTGGAAATTGGGGCCATCGGCGCTGGCGGGGATTTTTCCGGAACAACCGCAATCTTTTTTTCCGGCTCTGCCGGAGGAGCGAATGGTTTTGTTTCAACGGCGGGCAGCGGCATGGACTCCCGTTTCACTTCTGTGCGCTCGCCGGCACCGATCCGTTCGCGGCTGAGTATCCGTTGCATATCGCTCCGGAGTCGCTGCAATTCGCTGTTGGCATTCGAAGCTTTGACCAAGGCAATGATCGCGATGGTAATCGGACCGAACAGAAAGAATAGAATCAGTAGAACAAGAAGCCCTTCCACAACACGCACCCCCTAAAGTATTCGCAAAGTATCTGTCAATTATCGAAACGAGTCAATGGAGCCCCCGGGCAAACCCGAGGCGCCCATTGCTCGTCCTGAAACCATCCAGCGCACAAGTCGTGCCACAGCAACGCGGAAAGTCGCTACCCATTTCATGGAAGCTATTTACAACATTATCACAACCGCCCTCGACAGATTAAACCTGCACTGAACGCATAGGCAATACACATTGAATGCGCATGAGCCAGAGATAAAGCGAAGCTCGTTTTTCTGTTTTCAACTCCATTCGATCCGGTAGTGTTCCCGCTTTCCAGTACGTTCGATTATTTCAGGAATTCATAGATGGCATGGACAGGTAAAATCATTGGAGGCGTGCTCGGCTCGTTGATCGGGCCGCTGGGCACAGTAATCGGCGTTGGCATTGGACACCAGTTCGACAAGGGCGCGGACCGGGCCAAGACGGCGGCGGTGGCAATCCAGACGGCGTTCTTTGGCTGCCTCGCCAAGATGGCCCGGGCCGACGGCACGGTTACACAGCACGAAATCGATGCGGTGGAACAGGTCATGGCGCGTTTGGGCTATGTCGGCGAACGGCGCAAAGCCGCCATTGATATTTTCCGCAAGGCCAAGGACGACCCCCACACGGCGGCCGACTATCTCAACCAGCTCGCCGCAGTCGTCCAGTTCAATCCGCAGATTGCGATTATCTTCATCGGAGCACTGCATACAGTGGCCCAGGCCGACGGCATTATCCACCCGAACGAACGGAAAATCCTGCTGCAGGCCGAACGCGCCTTCCGGCTGCGGCCCGGAACCATCGATGCCATGCTCGGTGGTACACCCCAGAGCCGGGCCAGCGCCGTGGACAACGCCTACAAGGTCCTGGAATGCACTCCGGACATGAGTGACGATGAAATCAAGAAGGTATGGCGCCAGAAGTGTGTTGAATACCATCCCGACAAGCTGGCCTCCAAGGGCCTACCAGACGAATTCATGAAATCCGCGCAGGAACAGCTCGCCCGGATCAATACCGCCTACGACACGATCAAGAAGGCGCGCACCTGACCTGTTCCGCTACCGCCTTTTGAAGCGCGGCCTTCAACACGCATATATCCAACGGCTTTGACACGAAATCGTCCATGCCAGCGGACAGGCAAAAGTCCCGGTTTTCGGGCAGGACACTGGCAGTCAATGCGATAATCGACGTACGGGGCCGATCGTCCTCCGACTCCAATGCTCGAATACGACGGCAGGCGTCGGAACCATCCATTATCGGCATATTGCAGTCCAAGAGAACAACCTCGTGCCGATCCCGCTGCCAGGCTTCCACGGCCTCGAGACCATTGGCCGCAACATCCACAACACATCCGATTTTTTCGAGCAGTTTGACGGCAACCATCTGATTGACCTTATTGTCCTCGGCGACCAGAATCCGCAAACCATCCAGGCTAACACCCGCTCCGGAGGAAGCGTCGCCGTTTGACGGAACGGAAACCTCTGGTGAAGCATGGGGCGGAATGCCCTTCTGCGTCTGCTTCGCAAAGGCCAGGGAAAACCAAAAAACCGAGCCCGCGCCATACGTACTTTCGACGCCCATGGTTCCCCCCATCAAATCCACGAGCCGGCGGCTGATGGCCAGACCCAACCCGGTACCGCCATACTTGCGCGTAGTGGAGGACTCCGCTTGCGTGAAGGACTCGAACAGGCTTTGCTGCACCTCCTCGGGTATACCGATGCCGGTATCGCGGACGGAAAAATGCAAACCCACTTCATCGTCGCGGGCGTCCATTTGGGCGATTTCCAGATTAACCCCGCCCCTCTCCGTAAACTTGATGGCATTGCCCAAAAGGTTCAGCAGCACCTGCCGCAATCGCGCGGGGTCTCCGACCAGTTTATCGGGAACATCTGCGGGCAGCGAGCAGTCCAAGACCAACCCCTTTTCATCGGTACTGGGCCTAAACAGTTCGATGCATCTTTTGACCGTATCGCGCAGATTGAAATCCGTTTTTTCAAGGCGAAGCTTCCCAGCCTCGATTTTGGAAAAGTCGAGAATGTCGTTGGTGATGGCCAGCAAACTGTCGGCGCTGAACTTGATGGTTTGGGCCAATTCGCGCTGCTCCGGCATGAGCGGCGTATCCAGCAACAGATTGATTATACCAAGAACGCCGTTCATCGGCGTGCGGATTTCATGGCTCATGCTTGCGAAAAACTCGTTCTTGGCCTTGCAGGAGACGAGTGCAGCCTCGGCCATTTTCTGGGCATTCCGGGTTCCTGACTTCAGCATTTCGCTGGCCCGGGCCAGCTCTGCGTTGACCTTTTCCAACTCTACGGTGCGCTCATGCACCTTTTGCTTCAGGTGCACCAACCGCTGTTTCGCCTCGTTGTATAACCGCCATTTTTCGGTCATGGAAACCGCCAGTTGTAGCACTTCGATGGTGTCGAACGGCTTTTTCAAGATGACAAGCCGGTCGGAGTAGCCGAGCTTTTGCAGCATCTCCTCCCAGGAATAGTCGGAATAGGCGGTGCAGATGACGATCTGGAGGTCGGGATATTTCCGCCAGATATGCGCAACGGTTTCAATGCCGTCCCAGCCGGGCGGCATACGCACGTCCACAAAGGCCATCGCGTAGGGCCGGTTCTCCATCAGGCTTTTTTCAATCAGGCCGAACCCTTCCTGGCCCTGAAACGCGGAATCAATCTGGAATTCCGGCATCGCGGCTTGCGCGGGTTGCTCGCCGAACAGCTCGGTCTCCATCGCGTCCAGGGGGTCGGCCGTGTTTTTG
Source organism: Pontiella sp. (assembly GCA_050297095.1). Taxonomy (GTDB): domain Bacteria; phylum Verrucomicrobiota; class Kiritimatiellia; order Kiritimatiellales; family Pontiellaceae; genus Pontiella. The sequence goes on from JBNKSB010000250.1 coordinate 3,221, forward strand.
CGCCCGAGGATTTTCCTGAAGTCGTCGTGGATCGCCTTGTTGTCGTCGATCACAAGAATGCGGTGGTTCTGGTTTGGATCAACTTTCATCGTCGTTTGTCCTTTGATGGTTCAAGGGCAGTTCGAGGGTAAAGACCGCCCCTTTTCCGGGGCCTTCGCTGAATGCACCAAGCGAGCCGCCCAACTCCTTGGCAGTCAGCGCGCTACTGTGCAGGCCAAAGCCGTGGCCGTCTTTGCGCGTGGTGAATCCGTGGCTGAAGATGCGAACGAGGTTTTCCGGGGCAATCCCCACCCCGTTGTCCTCGACGGAAATCAGCACCCGGTCCCCGGCCTTGGCGGTGCGAAGAATGATCCGCTTGCCGGGCCGGGCCGACTCGTTGCAGGCGTGCTTGGCATTGCGGACGAGGTTCCCTACGATTTGCAGCACCTTGTGCTTCTCCACCGAAATCGGTGGAAGCAGCGTATACTCGCGGCGCAGCTCGATCCCGAGGATCTCCATCGAGCCAAGACTCAAACGGAGGGCATCCTCGACCAGATCGGCAACTGGAAGGATTTCAGTCACACCCTGGGTTTTGGCAAAGCTTTGCTGCATGGCCAGCACCTCCTTGACATGACGGAGGTTGCCCGCCAGCGTTTCCATCTCGCGCAGGATTTCCGCCTGCTCCTCGGCCAGCCGACCCGCCAAATTCTCCAGATAGGCCGGCAATTGCCTACCTCTGGAATCCTCGGAAAAGAACCCGGGCAAATCGTTACCGTGCGCGTCGAGCAGCGCCACCACCTTCGGTAGGCTGGAGATCTTTGATTCGCGGATTTTTTCGGCGATCAAGGCACAGGAGACATTGACGCTGTTGAGCACATTGCCGATGTTGTGCAGAACGCTGGTGG
>JBNKSB010000251.1:0-5223 GCA_050297095.1 Pontiella sp.
TCCCGTCGGACGGAAAGGGTTATCGCACAGGCGACTGACAACCCTATGTCAGGAGTGTTTCAAGAATGTGCCCTAGGTGTGGGAATGGACGATTTTCCGGGCCTTTTCGAGCACTAGGGAACGGAGCTCGGCCGGACCGCGCGCCACGGCGGCATTCGCCATACCGACCAGCCAACATGCGACCCATTCCAGCGAACAGGCCTGCGCTTCGACCAGAAAACGGCCATCCGGCAGTTCCTGCTTCGACTCCACCCGGCACGGGATTTCCTGCAGCATGTGCTCCGCAACCCAGCGTTCGCACTCGATCTGCACGGGAATGAGAGGCAGCTCGTCCTCGCGTTCTGAAAAATAGGCGGCGAGGGAAAAATCCCCGTGCCCGAAAAAAGTCTCGTCCAACACCTGCCACGACCGCATTCGATCCAACCGGAAATCCCGAACCGAATCCCGCAGCCGGCACCAGGCAATCAGGTGCCATTGCCGCCCATAGAAAGCCAGCCCCAGCGGGTCGACGACACGCTCCGTAATTTCGCCCCGCCCACCGGCATTATACCGGAGCGCAACGCAACGCTTCCGAACCACGGCATCCTGAATGGGGATGAGCGACTTTTCTTCGTGCAGCCCGGTCGGACGGTTCCAGACCGCCACACTTCCTCCCAACCGGTTCAGATAGCTTTTTTGTCCTTCCGGCAGCACGGCCCGCACCTTGAGCAAGGCGCCATCCATCCCTTTTTTCAGCGATTCGTCGCCAAACTTTTTCGCAAGTTCCCCGCTCATGAAAAGCGCGGTGGTCTCCGCTTCGGTAAACATGACCGGCGGCATGTGGTAGCCCCGCATCAGGCTGTAGCCCACGCCGGCTTCGGCCATGATCGGCACGCCGGCCTCGCCCAGCGCGGCAATGTCGCGATAGACCGTGCGCACACTGATCTCGAAATGGGCGGCAATCTTCTCCGCGGTCACTACGCGGGAACTCTGCAACATCAGGATTATGGCGGTGAGGCGGTCGATACGGTTCATCAGCTTAAAATTACATTCCCTTCTTTACCTATGAACTACCGGATTCGCCATTTCACTGAACACAAAAAAAGGCGACCAATTAGCCGCCCTTGATACCTATTAACCATTAACGATTAGCCGAGCAGTTCTGCGATCTGCTCCGCCATGCCAACGTAGGAGGCGGGGGACATTTCGAGGAGGCGCTGCTTGTCTTCGGCGGGCAGGTCGAGGCCTTCGACAAACTGCTGGATGGTTTCCTTGGTAATCTTGTCCTGCCCGCGGGTGAGATCCTTGAGCTTTTCGTAGGGCTTTTCGATGCCGGCCTTGCGCATGACGGTCTGGATCGGCTCGGCCATCACTTCCCACGCATGATCGAGATCAGCGGCGAGGTTCTGTTCGTTGAGCTTGAGCTTGCCGAGCCCCTTGAGCGTCGAGAGGTAGGCGATCATGCTGTAGCCGAAGCCGACGCCCATGTTGCGCAGGACGGTGGAGTCGGTCAAGTCGCGCTGCAGGCGCGAGATCGGCAACTTGGCGGAGAGGTGTCCAAAGATGGCATTGGCCAGGCCAAGGTTGCCCTCGGAGTTTTCGAAATCGATGGGATTGACCTTGTGCGGCATGGTGGAGGAACCGACCTCCCCCTTTACGGTCTTTTGGCCAAAGTAGGCCATGGAAATATACGTCCAGATATCGCGATCGAGATCGGTCAGGATGGTGTTGAAACGGCTGATGGCATCGAACAGCTCGGCCATGTAGTCGTGCGGTTCGATCTGGGTGGTGAAACGATTCTGCTTCAGGCCCAGCTTGTCTTCGATAACCCCTTTGGCCAGAGATGGCCAGTCCACATCCGGATAGGCTGAAAGGTGCGCATTAAAGTTCCCAACGGCACCGTTGAGCTTGCCGAGGATTTCAACCGCTTCTTCCTTTTTCATCTGAAAGGCGAGGCGGTCTGCAAACACAGCCAGTTCCTTACCGATGGTGGTGGGCGACGCGGTCTGGCCGTGCGTACGGGCCAGCATCGGAACGGATTTCCACTGTCCGGCATAGGTTTTTACATGGTCGACGATTTCCTGCTGGTGAGGAAGCAACGCGGCGAGGCCGTCCTTGAGCATGAGCGCGTGGGACAGGTTGTTGATATCCTCGGAGGTGCAGGCGAAGTGCAGGAATTCGGAAAGTTCCTCCAGCGAGGAGCCGGCAATCTTTTGCTTGAGGTAGTATTCGACGGCCTTGACGTCGTGGTTCGTGGTCTTTTCAATCTGCTTGACCTTCTCGGCTTCCTGCGGGGTGAAGTCGTCGACAATGCCGGTGAGCAGGTTGAGTTCCTCGGTGGTCAGCGTGCGGCACTCCGGAATTCCCGGCTCGGCACAAAGGGCTTCGAGCCAAAGGACTTCCACGCGCACGCGGTTGCGCACGAGGGCGTATTCGGAAAAGCATTCGGTGAGTTCGGCGACCTTGGAGGCATAACGTCCGTCGATCGGACTGATGGCTGTAATCATTTCTTTCTCCTGCAAAAGCATTTATTAGAGCCGGATTAACGGGATTATAAGGATAGCCTGCCCAACTGCAGTAACCATAACTCCTTAATACCTAAAACCTAACACCGGCATGAACCTAAATCTATAAACTCGTATCAAAGCGCCGAATATAAACAGGTCCGAAGGGTTTGCAAACCCCTGAATGAATGAATCCCTTGTACAGGCGGCACTACAACACAAAATCTCAAATAGGCATCAATAGGAAAGCCGAGGCTGGGCATAACCCTCTTCCGGCACGATTCGGCGGGGCTTGACGACTCGAAGATCATCGGTCAGCATGCTTCCAACCGACGCACCGATCAGTTCGTCGGCATGTTCCTCCAGAGAAGAGCTGCTTCCCTTGATCGCAATAATAATATCCCGGCTATCCCGAATGGCCACCAGATATCCGTAGTATTCAATGCCCGATCTCCAGCTTCCCTTAGTCTGTTGTAGATCCAGTGGATAACCACGGCAGGTAAATTTGTAGGTATTTTCACCCGTGAACGTGAAATTTGTTTTTGTGCTGTCAATTACGAGATAACGGTCAATCTCACGAACACGCCCCAAAATGAGCATTTCCAGCGTCAACGGTGCGTCGTAGAGATCGGTAACGATCTTTCTAACCATCACCACCGGTTCCACAACCTCATACTGGACCGTGTAGTCGTAACCGCCGTTACCAAGATATCCTACCGTGTACGTATCGACATTGGGTTCTACCTTGATTTCAACACGCGGCGGGTTTCGTAGCATGACAAATTGTTGATCCGGTTCGCTAAGCGACTTGTACGCCACCTTGAATTCGGCTCCGTCTTCTCTGCGGAGCACAACCGAATCAACCTCTTTGCGGACATACTCGGCTATCAGGGTCGCTCCATTGCTATCCGTCCATTGCCGGTACTCCCCCGCGGCAGAACCCGTCGGGAAAAGTACCGTCAATGCCAATAAAACAAGCGTGTGAAGACATTTCATATCTCCCTCCTCGGTCAGCGTCAATATACCAACAAACCGAGCTCAATGAAAGTTAATTACCGCCCACGCAGATGCGCAAGCGTTCATCACGACCTAAGGATTTCTACGAGCGGGTCGTGGACGGGGCTCTCTATTCCCGGGCCGAATGAGATTGAAGTCACGGTCGAATACCGAGCCCTTTCTCCCTTCCAGCATTGCACTCGCATTTCTTTCGAACTCATTCCGGTTAGCTTGTGAAACAACGATCTCGTTGCGAGCATCTCGTATGACCACGATATAGCCTTCGTATTTCGATCCCGCCTTTCGACTTCCGGTTACATAGCGTAGGTCGACAGGGCCACAGCTGAACGAGCAATCGCCTTTGTTTTCCTCTGTGAAGCGGAACGTTGAATCAAGCCGGTCGAGAATTACGTAACGATCCAGTTGCACGGTACGTCCAACCAAAAAAACCGTTAGTTTGAGGTCCGCATCATACGGCTGGCTGCTCGTCTTCCTCATTGAAACATTGGCACGTACGGACTGGACGCGAATCTCCGAACCTCCCTGCCTTCCACCGGTGTAACCAACGGTTTCACGATCAACCTTGTCTTCCACCTTGATTTCAATTTTCGGGGGACACTGCAGCATGGCGAATCTGCGGTCCTCCTCGCAAAGGGAGAGGACAGGTGCACCGTGATTTCAGTTCCATCCTGATTCTTCAACACCACAGTATCATTTGAGGTCCTGACATATTCTACCTCGATAAAATTGCCCTTAACATTCGTCCATGAACGCAATTCCGCTCTCGCAACCTGTTCCAATCCAATACATGCGAGAACTACCAAAACGGCTCGTAACAATTTCATGTGAATTTCTCCTTTCGAAGTCATGCTATACCTAAAAACGAAAATTGTCTCTAGCTTCGCATAGGAAGGAGAATTTGGCATAAATGACAGGATCATCCTAAGCTGAGTAGCCGGCGGTAATGTAGATAAAGATTCCCTTTCTCATACTCTAAAAAGGCTTCTCGTCATCTCCATTGCCGAGCACTGCACACATACACGAAGGAATTGGCAAGGCCGTTCCCCACTGGCGAATTTCCGATACAGCAATTCTATATCTATTGGGATGCCAAAGTGGAAAGTAGCTCTGCCCACGCAGCATGAGCCTGCTGCAATGCATTGGCCCGGTGAGATATGCGGTTTTTTATTCCAGAGGAGAGTTCAGCGAATGTTTCGGTATAGCCCTCGGGAACAAAGAGCGGATCATAGCCGAACCCGTGGGTGCCGCGTTGCTCTTCGATAATGATCCCGTGGCATTCACCCGCAACCGTCTGGACGCTTCCGCCGGGATCGGACAACGCGATGACTGTTCGAAAACGGGCGAAACGATTGGTTTTGCCGCCCATTTCATCAAGGAGCTTGGCGTTGTTGTCGGGATAGGAGCACTGTTCGCCAGCATAACGCGCGGAATAGACGCCTGGGGCACCATTCAATGCATCGACCTCCAGGCCGGAGTCATCGGCCAGTGCCCAGCATCCGGTCGCATTTGCGATCTCAACCGCTTTTTTCTTCGCATTTTCTTCGAGAGTAACACCGTCCTCGATCACATCCGGAACATCGGGAAAATCCAAGGCGGAAAGTACTTCAAGGTTTTGAAAATTGAAGATGGCGCGGATCTCTTCGAGCTTGTGGGCGTTACGGGTGGCGATGACAAGTTTCATGTCGGAAGAATAGCCCGTGCAGAAGAAAAAAAAAAGCCTCGG
>JBNKSB010000252.1:0-6706 GCA_050297095.1 Pontiella sp.
GCACGACAGATTGTGCGTTGGCCGAGGCAGGGTCCTTGCTCGGGTTGGGATTTTTCTTTTTTTGATATATAGCGATCAATGACTTTACCAGAAAACCGATACAGATAATTAAGCCGATGAACCACCATACACCATGGCTGGCTCGCCAAATTTCTATGGATTCGTAATCTGGTAGAGACCGAGGATCTTGATTATTTATGCTGAACAAAAACCATATTGTCTCATTCCAACTTCCTTTCAAACGCAGGAGGCATAGAGCCATCCAAGCGACACTAACAACTATTTGAGATTTTGGTTTCATATGTTTATTAGCCCAACGCCCCGGATCACCCTGAGCGTGCGGAGCAAGCAATAGGGTGAAACCGCTGATTCGATCCTAGTTTTTTTCTTTATAAATAGTGTCTACAGCGAGTGCGGCTGCCAATAAGAGTGTTGCTTTTTCAGGGGAATGGCTGTCGTTTAAGGATAGAACGTAATTATCTGCGGTCGTAAACAGTTCCTTTCCCACTCCAGCCCATTTTTTAGTAATAGTTCCAATTTCTTGGTCCGTATTATCCTTAAAACTAAAATTCCACCCCTTCCAATCTCCCTTTACAAGGGCTACTTGATTGTCTTGTAAGTCAAACACATGGAATGCGCCTCCAATTGAGAAAAGCTTGCTCTTGAAATACCCAATAGCCTTTCCTGTGTTATCATGGATATGTACTTTTGATCTTAAAAATGTAATGCCACGACGAATGGAGAACTTCAGCTTGCTCTCGTTCGTTGGGTCGTTGCCTTCATATATATGTACGGATGTGGGCAAGAGGCTTTTGTTAATAAAGAAGCGTAAAACATGGACCAATGCTCCGGGCTTTTCCTTTGCTATACCTATTTGTTCAGAACTCTCAGGATCAATAATATCATACGTATCGGAGAGCTTGAATGCTCCGATATGTTCACGGATGAAATATGTTTTACGGCTTAGCATTGGCATCTCCTTTGTGGGTTATGAACAGTTATTGCATCGAACGTTAAAGCTCAGCCGCTCTGCCTTGTGCCTCAACTTCATCGACGGGCGTTTTCACAGTAGGCTGAAGCTTCTGGTTCGGCTTCTCTTGTTTTTGAGTACTTCCATCATCTTCCTTAATCAATATTTTAAGTATTTTCTGATCGGTTTTCATCGCTGACGCTCGAAGCGCAGGCATCGCAGATTCCATCATGATGGGGTATTTTTTCAGTATAGACTGGCCTTCTGGTGAGCCGTAAAAATCAGCAATAGCCTTTAGTTCATTTAGGGAAAAGTGCTCATGCATTACATTGGTCATTATTCGGTAAAACTCTTCATAATCAATATTTTGAGTTACGAGTTCGACATAGCGATCTCGTTTAGAGGGAGGGAGTCTCTTTGCTTTTTGTATAGCCATTGAATGTACGAGTTCTTCGAAAGAGAACACTTTTAGGTACCGATCGATTTCTTTCTGTTTTAGCTGATCGATCTGTGTGTTTGTCGATATTACTGATCCCCATGCAATCGATGATGAAATGATCAATACTGATAGTAATAATATTTTCATGGGTTTAATCCCTATCTATGTCCAACATAGTGATTGAGTGACAAATGTCACTTTACACACCGCAAACATACTCCGAACACCCTTTTAAGCAAGATTCAACACATCTTTGTATATAAAGAGACTTCCTAAAGTCATTCAATACCCCCATCTGGGGGTGCTTGGTGACATTTGTCTTCAATTCTGGGATTTACTTATTGGATTCATGCTCCATAGGCTGGTCACCTTACCTCCGCGCCGGTGGACATGGGCTGGTCGGACAATACATACGAAAAGCCGACTGTTTCCAGTCGGCCTTTCTGCGATGGTTTATACTGAAACTGGTATGATACGCCTGTTTCCCCGAAGCGAATCAATCGCCCTCCCATGTTTTGCAACAAGTGAGGGCGTTTAACTGGTTGGCAGGCTTTCGCAGCGTTCCAAACGGTCCATCAGCACCAGCTGGATGTATTTGCTTGCTGACAAACGGACTGCAGCGGCACGCTTTTCGATTTCTGCCGCCATCTCTTCATTCATAGTGATATCTATGGTCTTAGTCATGGTATCCAAACCTCCTTCAATCCCATACTATACATAAACTTTGTCAGATAAATAATTTTGAACATTTTCTTTTCGTAAACATTACTAGCACCGTTCACTAATAGAAATGAAGTTCTGCGATACAGACAAAGCCAACGCTTCGGGATCGAAGACGTTCGATAAATCGCCGCATAACGGAGTCAACAGCTCATGGATCGTATTCGATCGCGACCGTTCCTGCTGGCCGGTTCACTATGCCAAACCCGCAGTGCCCCCGGAGTCTGCCAAAAGCACAACGTGGCGTATTGCCCTGCCCCATGTTCTACATGATCACGCATCTTGCATGTCAGGGCCAACGGCCTTCGGATCAAAGAAAATGTACTCCAGCGTATAGCCATTCGGATCAAGGAAATAAAGGCTCGCACCATCCCATCGCTCATACGCCTCCTTAACGATGCGGACCCCATGTCTCTTTAAATGTTCCTGAAAATCGAATACCTCCTTTGCGGAGCCAGCTTTCAGGCCAAAGTGAGTAAAGGCCTTCCCCCAATTCTTCGGACGCATATCCGCATCGAATGCTTCCTTTCCGCCGGGATACTGAATCAGGGCCATTACATCGCCTTCACCGATCGGAAAAAAAGCATCTTTTTCCCGTCGCTCGCTCATGGAAAGCCCCAACACCCCGGTATAGAAGGCAATCGACTCCTCAAGCTCGGCAACCGACAACCCAAAATGGCAAATCCCCTTGATAAATCTATCCATAGCCAACTCCTCAAACTTGCAAGATGATAGAGAACCTGCGGGATGACACGCCAATCGGCCAGCAGAAAAAGGGATCTATAAGCGGCTATGCCGCTTCAAGACCGGGATTCCCAACGAGACAACCAATACTGAACAAGGTATAGAACGTATTTTCGACATCAAGCTCATCATCGGGCAGCTTCACTAACACACCCCAAAAGAAGGATGGTGAAGATAGACGGACTTCAGCTCAACGGCAACCACCGATATACAAGTACCAAAATTCTTGAGCAATTGGAGAAATGAAAGTTGGTGCGCTCGGAGGGACTTGAACCCCAAGACCAAGAGATTATGAGACTTGTCACCTCTCTTAAAAGCCAACCTTTGCAAAGCCTTAGCCAGAGTTTCTCGACCCACTAAGCCATGTAAGGTGGATATCACGTCACCCCTTGTTACGCAGGTGCTTAACGAGACAGGATTCAACTTCTATTTCAGGAGAAATATGATAGTTTTTGTTAAATGAATGCGCATAAGAAAATTAGAATACCCACATCAGGATACGCCCTACACATGAGCGTGGTCATGAGACTCATTTGCGCCCTCTTTGCGCTGTGTAGCGCCACAGGAGCATCCGGAGCAAATCTTGATGTACGTACCGCCCTCATGGCCCCTACACGCCTGGCGCGCGGCCCCGAAGGAAAAATCTATTGCACGGACCCAAAAGTGGGATCCGTTTTCATTCTTGATTCAGATCTGAACACGGTGGGAGAGCTTAAGAACCTCAACGTCCCGCTGGGAATTGCGGTAGGAGCGGACGGAAAAATATATGTGGGGTGCCGGGGGCTGCATGCGGTTCAGGTATACGATGCCAACGGCGATTTCATAATGAATATGGGGGAAGGCAGTATTGCCATGCCTAGTGATATCGCTCTCGACCTGTCTGGAAATCTTTATATCGCCGACAGCTCGAAGCATCGCATTGACCTCTATAGCATGAATGGCAACCACCTTGGTGACATCGGATCGTTCGGAGCCGCGGAGGGGGAGTTTAATTTCCCTGTTTCAGTCGATGTGGCATACCATACCAATGAAACCGGTCAGGCCGTAGGGGAATTGTTTGTGGCGGACCAAGGGAATAGACGGATTCAGGTTTTCGATCTGAATGGCAATCTGTCGCGTGTCTTTAATCTGCCCAGAATCGGCGACTCGTCGTTTGGTGGTCTTAAAGATGATCAGGTCGGAACGCTCCAGAGCTTGGCGATCGATGATCAGTACCGGATTCATTCCTTGGACACGCAAGCGAGCCGGATTCAGGTCTGGGATGCCGTGACCGGCGCGTATCAGGCCGGCATGAATTATGGATCCTACGGCACCAGCAACGGATTTTTGAATCTGCCGTTGGATATCGTCATCACGGATCCTGTTAACGGCACGAACCAGGTGGTTGTCGGCGACAGCAAGGATGGCCGGGTTGAGGCGATCAAAAATCTCGCAACCGGCGACGATATTCAATTTGACGCCTCCCCAGTCTACGAAAATGTTCCGGTGGGCACCACGGTCGGGACCTTCAGCGTAAGCCCCGCTCCGGGAAGCCCGGCTGAACCCATGCTGGTGACGCAAACCTGGCCTATCGACAATGCTTTTTTTGAGATTCAAAACGGCACGAACCTTGTAACCACCCGCTCGCTAGACTATGAGCAGATCTCCAATATGCAGATCCGCGTCAAGGCGGTGGGGCCGGATTCGAAAAACCTTGTGCTGGCGCAAACCGTTGCGCTCCCTGTCGCAGATGCAAATGACCCCCCGGCCGATTTTACCATCAGTTCCTGGTATGTGCTGGAAGGCCAGCCTTCGAATACGCTCGTAGGCACATTCCTGGCCACGGATGAGGATGCGGGTGATGAGCTGAGCTATTCCCTGGTTCCAGGTGAAGGCGATTCCGGAAACAGCTATTTTTCGCTCGATGGGGCAAACCTGATTACGCTCGCGACATTTGATCACAGCATTACCAATCGGTACAGCATTCGGGCCCGCGTTGCCGATTCGGGGGGGCTGTCCCTGACATATATTTTTGATATAGATGTCTATCCTACAAACTCAGTCGGAGAAGCCGACCTGGACGGCGACGGCATATCCGACTGGTGGGAAGAGGATTTCGACCTCTATATTACCAATCTGGATCCCGCGGTGGACTCGGACGGCGATGGCATTTCCAATGGGGACGAATGGGTCGCCAATACGGATCCCTTGGATCCCAACGCATTTTTCAGAATCGAGGAGAGTTCGGTCAGCGAGGGAAATACGAGCTTCGTGCTCTACTGGCGCAGCCAGTATGACCGTTCATACAGCATATACTGGCGCACCAACATGACCGAATCCTTCCAACTGCTCACGAACGGTATTGAGGGAACTCCACCGTGGAATTCCTACACCGACACGGTTTACAGCGCCGATGAACAGGTGTTTTATCGGTTAAAAGTGGAGCTTGCACCATGATGCCCCCTAAAAACAAACAATTCCTCGTTGGGCTGTGTGCTGCCCTGTTGGCGGTTCCTGCTCTTTGTTCGGCGGGTATTGTCTTCCAAGATGACTTCGAGTCCTATGCATTGGGGGCCAATGGCGGCTTTTACGATTATGCTGGGGGTAGCGGTGGAACGACAACCATAACGGCATTTGGAGTGGATTCTTATGGTGGCTCTCAGGCGCTTGGCTTTGAGGTGGACGCTTCCGGTGTGACTGCTAATGGGTGGTATGGTTGGTATGCTGGAATGGGGAGGGATATTGCTAGTGCAGGACAGGTCCAACCGACGGCCGATACGACCTTCTCGATTGATCTTGCTTCTTTGGGAGCCAGCAGTGCGCCAGGTGTGGGTCTTAATTTTTCTCAATATGATCCAATTGGGAATAGTAATACCTGGTCTGCTGTTTGGAATGACAGCTTGACTACGGATGGCAACTTTAAAACGATAAGCTTTACCATGGACACCTTAAGTGGTGTGACAGGCACTTGGGATCCTGCCAAATCCTTGGGCTTTCAGGTAACTTTTAACGATAGTGGTTTCGGGTTTGATGCTGGCAACAAAGTGATCATGGACAACATTACGCTTTCCGTTGGATCGGTCTCCGTCAGTCCCACCGTGGCCAGTCCGCCCACTGCGGCGAGCATTCAGGATACCACCGCCACGCTCAGCGGCGAGGTTACGGACACCGGCGGTGCCAATGTGACCGAGCGCGGTATTTATTGGAGCACGAGCAACGGCTTCACCCCTCCTGGGCAGGGCACCAAGGTGTCCAGCACCGGATCCTGGGGGATCGGAGCCTTTTCCGAGAATGTCACCGGCCTGCCTCAATCATCCATCGTCTATTATCGGTCCTTTGCGGCAAATTCCCAAGGAACCAGCTACAGTAGCTCCCAGGCCTCCTTCCAGACCGAGCCCTCCACGCAGGTTTCGGGGCTGACGATCAGCAATATCAGTTCCGGCGGCATGAAGATTCAGTGGAGCGGCAGCGGTAGCGGCGACGGTGTTATTGTGGTCATGAAACAGGCGTCGGCCGTCAATTCCGATCCGGTCGACGGCACGTTGCATGCCGCGAATGCCCAGTTTGGTTCCGGCGCGCAGCTGGGAAGCGGAAACTATGTTCTTTTCCGGGCCAGTGGCAGCAGCGTTGTCGCCACCAACCTTTCTCCCTCAACGACCTACTATGTCGCCGCCTATGCCTATGCCGGTTCCGGAACGGGGATTTCCGGGATCAATTACCAGCAGGATGCCCCGGCCACCAGCTCCGCGACCACGCTTGCGGCCTCCGTCCTTCCTTCCCCTCCCACCGTTGCCAATACCACCCCGAGCGCCATTCAAACCACCACGGCGACTTTGGGCGGGAATGTGACGGCC
>JBNKSB010000253.1:0-6985 GCA_050297095.1 Pontiella sp.
CCACTCACCGACGGCATATGCCGGGAGGGATTGGGACGCGTAGCCCGCTCGCTGCACCATGCCTACGTGGACGGTTCGAATCTAAGCGCCCGCACCGACATGGCGATCGGCAGCCTTTTCGGCGGACTTGCGCTGGCCAACGCCGGCCTGGGCGCCGTTCACGGATTTGCCGGCCCCATCGGAGGCATGTTCAAGGCGCCGCACGGCATGGTCTGCGCCGCGTTGCTCCCCGCCGTCTTCGCAGCCAATGTGCGGGCCCTCAACGAGCGGGCCGCCGAAAGCCCGGCCCTGCAAAAATACCACGAGGTTGCGCGGCTCGTAACCGGCATTCCCAACGCCGGCCTCGATGACGCCCTCGACTGGATCAAGCAGCTTTGCATGCACATGCATGTGCCCGGCTTGTCGGACCTGGGCATTGCCGAAACCGACATCCCGTCCATCGTGGAAAAAGGGAGGAAAGCCAGCAGCATGAAGGGCAACCCCATTGTCTTGACCGATGAAGAACTGGCCGGAATTCTCGCCGACTCCCTCTCGCCCGTGATTGCATCGGACATGTAGGCCCCTGCACATGGATACCTTCGGCGCCCTCAACTATCTCGTACTCGGCATCTATCTGGCGGCGATGCTTGGTATTGGAGCCTTCTTTTCCCGCAAGCAAGAGAGCGCCGAAATGTTCTTCCTCGCCGGCCGAAAGCTTCCGTGGCTGGCCGTCGCCATGAGCATGTATGCCTCGCTCACCAGCGCCGTCACCTATCTCGGCGTGCCGGGCACCGCCTATGCCGAAAATATTGCCCTCGTCATCGTCTGCATCATGAGCCCGGTGGTCGCACCGGTCATCCTGCTGATCTTCTACCCTCTCTATCACCGGCTTCGCGTAACGACCTCCTACGAATACGTGAACCAGCGCTTCGGCAAGAACGCCCACTACTGCGTCGCCGGCCTGTTCGTATTGGCGCGCCTGGGCTGGCTGGGAACGGTCATTTATGCCCCCGCTCTCGCCATGTCGATTGCCACGGGAATTCCGCTATCGGGCTGCATCTTCATGATGGGTTTGCTGGCCACCGCCTACACCGCCATGGGTGGACTTGCTGCAGTCGTATGGACCGACGTCATCCAGTTTATCATCCTGATTGGCGGCGCGGTTTGGATCGCCGTCAGCCTGGTGTCCAATATTGACGGAGGAGCCTCGCACATCATGGCTTTGGCGCGGGAAACCGGAAGACTGCACATCGCCGACTGGAAACCGAATTTGTTTGCGCTCACCGGGCCGGCCGTCGCCGTTTCATTCTTTTTTCAGATGATGCAGGACTACGGCACCGACCAGGTTTCCGTCCAGCGCCTCATGGCGACCGGCTCATTGCGAAAAACCGTAAAATCGGTCGCCTTCAACGCCTGCACCGATTTTTTCATCATTGCCCTGCTGCTCTTTATCGGCCTTGGTCTCTTCGCCTTTTTCCAGAATGTCGAATTGCCGGAAGACATCACCAGCGACAAGGTGATGCCCTACTACATCATCCACTACCTGCCCCAAGGCATCTCCGGCCTGCTCATCACCGCCGTCTTTGCTGCCGCCATGTCCAGCATGGACTCTGGCATCAACTCCATCGCCACCGTACTCATCAAGGACTTCATGAAGCGTTCCGGACACGAAGTCCGGCGGGCTCGAATCCTAACGGTCGCCCTGGGGGTACTGGCCACGGCCGTCGCCTTTTATGCCGCAACCCTGGACAGTATCCTGAACGCCTTCTTCAGCTTCATGGGCATGTTCAATGCTCCTGTCCTCGCCCTTTTTCTGCTGGGAACGCTGACACGGCGTGGAAATTTCAAGGGGTGGCTGGCTGGCGCGTCGGTATCGATTCTGTTCAGCCTGTGGCTCCAAAACTTTACGAAAGTACATGGAATCTACTACTTCCCCTGCTCGTTTGGCATCAGCTTCGGCATCGCCCTGCTGGCCAGCCGGCTCTTCCAATCCGACCCCGCCCCGCGCGACCTGACCGTCTGGAAAAAGTAGGACAACATCTGCGGGATTAGTTCTGGAGGGACAATGTCCTCATTGTCCGCGGTCGGAGGAAACGCCAACGATCCAGAGGCGGACGATGGGGACATCGCCTGCGGTTACCCGACAGCTCAGATGTTCTGGCAATAGTTTTCCTGCGCGGTTTTCCGAAGGCCGGCAATGGCTGTCGCCATGTCGTCCTGCTTGAACAGATAGGATCCAGCCACAAACAGATTTATGCCGTGCGCGGCCGCCGACGCAACCGTTGAGTCATCAACCCCGCCGTCGATCGAAATATCCACCCAGTCTGCCTTGCGGCGGATCGCTGCAACCTTCTCTTCGACATACGCAAGATACTTCTGCCCCCCGAACCCGGGATGAACCGACATCACCAGCACCTCGTCCACGCAGCGATTTTCCAGGCATTCGAAAATGCTCTCCGCCGGCGTCTCCGGGTTCAAGGTAATCCCCGCCCGCTTGCCCATGGAGCGAATCCGGGTCAGCGTTTCAGGCACATCGCACTTCGCCTCGATATGGATCAGGATCGTATCCGACCCCGCATCCGCAAACGCCCGTATATGGTTTTGCGGCTGTGTCACCATCAAATGCACATTCCGCGGAATCTTTACATTGGCCGCCGCCATTTTCACCACACCCGGCCCAAAGCTGATATTCGGCACAAAAACGCCGTCCATCACATCCACATGAATCTGGTCCGCTCCCGCCGTTTCCGCCCGACGGCACCCCTCCGCCAGCCGACCAAAATCGGCTGCAAGAATAGAAGGCATGATTTGTATATCCGGCATATCGGTTCCTTGTAAATAAATGCATTTAAAACGTACCCAACCACGCTTGACCGGTCAAGCTCACCGGATTCAGACCACAAAGGAGTATCAGAGTGATTCCGGACGGCATCACTGCTTTCACACCGTCATCATTGGGAAATCATTATATCGAAAAGCGTTCCGCCTACTTTGCCGCACAGGAATATTTGTATCCATTGGCGTCCATTCGCAGCCCCATTGCGAATTCCAAAAAAATCCAAAATTTCCCCTTGCAACGAAATGCGAATCCTATATCTTCGCCCACCTCTTAACGAGAAAAGATTGCGGGGTAGAGCAGTCCGGTAGCTCGTCAGGCTCATAACCTGAAGGTCCTTGGTTCAAATCCAAGCCCCGCTACCAATTTCCAAAGGGTCTAAGCATCAGCTTAGACCCTTTTTTATTGCCCTACTAGCAATCCGCCACTTTCCAGCCTATTTTGTGTCACTCCCTGTCATAGCCAGTCAAAACGTGTCTATACGGGAAAGAAACGGGAACGATTGTAGTTAGATTGGATCACAAACCAGCATATGCTTTTTTCTTCTCACCTGATACATAGTGGGCGCTGGCGCTCACAAAGAATGCGATTATCTGGCCAATGAGCTGGTTGGATCAGCTTTATTTAATCTGTTATCTACCAGACAAACATTTGCGCATCAGAAGAACCGTTCTCTGAACTTCTCCTACCTGATATAGTTCTTCCCCAACAATTGTGAACTCCCATTTTTTATAAATATCCTGAGCTACAGTATTACCGTCCCAAACTCGAAGCCAGATGTCGCTTATGTTTCTATTTTTCGCAAATGACTCAGACTGCAACTCTAAAAGTTTACCGACTCCATGGCCTCTATAAACGCTATCTACATAAAGTCGTTGAAGTTCAATGCAGCTGTTTGAGTTGATACATTTGGGAGAAGGAGATTGAATCAGCTTAGCGTACCCACATGGATTCATCTCTAAATCCTGACAGACAAAATAAGTCGCTAATTGCCCATTGATCTCTTCACGAATGGTAGATTCTGAGAATGTCTGGTTGATGTATTTATTAAGCTCTTCTAATGGCAATGTGCATTGATACGCATAAATAAATGATTTGCGTCCGAAGTCAGAAAGATACTCGACATGCGATAAATCTGCCTCGATCACGTTCATTGTGTGTTTTCTTTCATCCTGACCCAACGTTAAAGCTGACCCGCCGTGCCTTGTTCGTTTTCTGACTCAACGGTCGTTTTCACAGTAGGGTCCACCCGCTGGTTGGCGTTTTCTTGTTTTGCTTTGTGGTACGGAATTGGTTGAGTTAGGTATTCCTTTCGAAATGATGCCCTGAATCTCGCATTTGAGATCATGGAGCTAAGGATAGTAATTATGGCCAAAACCAGAACTAAAGCTGTAATGCAAAAAGCAGTTTCATAAGGATTCGCTCTGATAATGCCCTCAAATCCAGAAAGCCATTGATATCTTGGAAGCAGAGATGAGATCTCTGGCTCAACAAGGATGAGAAAACTTCCAAAGATAAATAGAACAAGAATCAGAACAATCCATTTCGCTAGTTTTGAAACAGAACTGTTGGGGAGAGGTGGTTGCTGAAAAATGTGGCCACAATTTGCACACTGGATTCTGCGATTTGTTGAGTCTGCATATAACAGCGCAGGGATGATTCCTCCAAAAAACAACAAAAGGCAACCCAGACCACTTGAACTCTCAGACGGAGTTGTGAACTGTTCGTTGTTTTTACAATTTGGGCATTTAAAATAGTATTTCATTTTATCTGTCGCCAACGTTACTCATAACCCGCCTGGGAATCAGACTCTGCCCTTCAAAACGGGCGTTGCCCAAGTAGGGTCAATGAGCTGGTTCAGCCATCTATTTTTGGCCTTATTAACATCACAAGATCTTCGTTCTTATGAACAATTAATTCATTCCCCGCATAGGTTACCTTCTTGGTAGTGTGCGCTTCCTCCGGAATTCTAATATCAATGGTGTACAGATCGTTCGTTCCATCGTTGCCCAGGAAATGTGCCGTCATCACAGATTCCTTTCCATATGCTGAAACGGAAACGTTTATGGGGGATTTAAATGAGTCATATGTTGGAGTGATTATGCACCCCGATAGTCTTTCGGGAGATTTTAAAATGCAAAACTGAGTATTACTGTAAATAGGGCCGCTCATGATTGTGTCGGTGGCTGCAATCTCTTTTTCTTGCGAACAAGAAACCAATAACGTTCCGAGAGTGAGGGTTGCCAGAGAGTAAATTAGTCTTTTCATCTTTTCCTTTGCCGAACGTTACGTGTGACCTGCCCGGCACATAAGCTTTGACCTAATCAACGGGCGTTTTCCCGGTAAAGTCCATGCTCTGGTTCTGTTGATTTTATTTAGTGCTATCTGGAAAGTTGTTCCAATCTGGCAACCCTAACTTTTCTTTCGTTCTCCTGTAATAGATGGCCATGAATAGGCCAAAAAGAATACCCGCAATGATGGAAGCTGAGATGCAGATTGATGGGGTGTACATCTCATCATGTTTCCAGACCAAGAAATACATCAGAATTCCCCATGAAAGTCCAAAGGCCGTACCGAGATCCATGAAGTTAATCACAGGTCGTCTGAATAGAGGAGGGACGGGTTCTTTTCCCAGCTTACGCAAGATCAAATGATGGAAAGGACCTCTAGAGTTTTTCTTTTGCCCATTCTCAATCAGTAATTGCTTCAGGTGCTTTATTTTATCTTCATATTTCATATCTAAAAACTGAACGTTAGACGTGAGCCTGAGTGGATTGTGCGCCGCCTGACTCAACGAGCGTTTTCACAGTAGGGTCAATCCGCTGGTTCGGCAGTTATGCGTTACATATTTCGAGTTGCTACGATGCCAATTCCCATTATTAACAGGATTACAAGAACCGCTCCGAAATTAAGAATCAGGCCTAGAACTGAAAACACCTTTTTTGAATTCCTCTGACACACTCCGGCAATTCCCAAACCAGTTCCTGTAATATGCGCAAAGATTCCCCCGAAAATTATAAAACCAATGATCATAAATGCTGTTTGGTGTTCAGCTTGAGGTCCCCATGTAGTGACTACGCCAGCCATTACCATTGTAACCATGGTAACTATTCCTTGAACAATCGATATGATGAACGAGGCAATTCCCATTTTTGAGTGTTTGCTGGAAGCTTCTTGAGGCTCGATCATTTCTTCATCATGACTCATTTTATGTATCCCCTTAATTATTTATGCCAAACGTTTGGTGCAACCTGCCCGGCACAGAAACGTCAGGCATGCCATGAGCGAAGCGATTGATAATTTTCCCCGGAAAATAACGACCATGGGAAGTGGTTCATATTGTGCGTTTTGAACCTCTCGTTTCACTCGTTATTTATCCCCGATAAATTATCTGCGCTGTGCTTGCGGCCGCGTAAAGTCCACACGCTGGTTGGCTATTTCCTTGTCACGAAGCTGATCGCAAAGAGGAGAACGATTGCACCTATAGTCGATGTAACAATTGGGCCTACCCATTCACCACCAACTGAAATATTAAGAACTCTAAATAACCATCCTCCCAACACGGCTCCAAGCAATCCTACAATTATATTTCCAACGAGACCGAATCCCCTTCCCTTGAAGAAAATTCCAGCTAGCCAACCCGCAAAACCACCTATAACTAATGTGATAATAACCTGTTCAATTTCCATTGCTTGCTCCTCTTAGTATTTTATGAAGGCCAACGTTTGGTGTGACCCTCCCGGCGCATAACCGAATGGCACGAAGAAAAACGCGCTTTACCGGGCAGGATCCATGTTCTGGTTAGTCTTTATTGCTACTAGTTTATTTGCTGCATGAGTATGTCTAATACCACCAGCATGTTCATCCTGAAATGTGTAGCTCTTCTTTAGAATAATTTCCCAATCAAAATATCTCTCGTACAACTCGCCTTCATGAAATAGCCCCGTGCAGAGAGGAGCTAAATCTGGGGGAACCGGAATGCTATCCGTGAAGATAGTAATAATATTAAATCCAGAGGGGGTCGTGTGTGATTTGAATTGGTTAATCATCTTTTCCCA
Source organism: Pontiella sp. (assembly GCA_050297095.1). Classification (GTDB taxonomy): domain Bacteria; phylum Verrucomicrobiota; class Kiritimatiellia; order Kiritimatiellales; family Pontiellaceae; genus Pontiella. Next base: position 6,874 of record JBNKSB010000253.1, read on the forward strand.
TAGGATGCGTTCTATGAAATGGAGACAACCATGGGAAATGATCAAGTCGTATTTTTCTGGATAGTCATAGGTGGTCATGTCAGCAATGCTGGTGTTGATTTCGAGGCCTTCA
>JBNKSB010000254.1:0-4985 GCA_050297095.1 Pontiella sp.
ACCTCCGAGGTATACGGCGACCCCTCGGTACATCCGCAACCGGAATCCTACTGGGGCAACGTCAATCCCATTGGCATCCGCTCCTGCTACGACGAAGGCAAGCGTTGCGCGGAAACGCTCTTTTTCGACTACTGGCGTCAGCACAACCTTCGCATCAAGGTGGTTCGCATCTTCAACACCTATGGCCCGCGCATGCATCCACACGACGGCCGTGTGGTTTCCAACTTTATCATGCAGGCACTGAGGGGAGAGGATATCACGGTCTACGGTGATGGCAGCCAGACACGTTCTTTCTGCTACGTTTCCGACCTGATCGAGGGGTGGATTCGCATGATGGCATCCCCTGATGACATCACCGGCCCGATCAATATTGGCAATCCCGGGGAATTCACGATGATTGAACTGGCTGAAAATGTGATTGAACTGTCCGGGTCCAAGTCGAAACTGGTATTTGAGCCCCTTCCGGCGGACGACCCCAAGCAACGGCAACCGGATATCACCATGGCCAAGGAAAAACTGGAATGGGAACCCGCGGTTCCCCTGCGCGAGGGCTTGGCGAAAACGATCGAATATTTCGACGGATTACTGAAGAGCGCGGAATAACGGTTCTACAACCCCATCTTTTTGAAGATAGATTCAGGAATGTGGCGGATGATCAGCATGATGTAGCGCCACATCCACAGGGTGTAGACTTCGTTGCGCTTCCTTTCCAAGCCGTTGAACACCGCATCGGCAACTTGTTCCGGCTCGGCGGTAAGGGCGGGCGGAAGTTCCATGTTTTCCGTCATCTTGGTACGACAAAATCCCGGCTTTACGGTCATCACATGAACGCCCGATTTTGCGAGTCGGTTTCGCAAGCCGGAAAGATAGGCCGTAAAGCCTGCTTTGGCACAACCATAAATATAGTTGCTTTGCCTGCCCCGGTCTCCTGCTACCGAGCTGATTCCAGCGATGGCACCTTTTCCTCGCTTCTCGAAGTCTTCGGCCACAATGTTCAGGATCGAAACGGCTCCCGTAAAATTGACATCGATGGTTCTGCGGACCTCTTCAAAATCAGTCCGAGCCAACATTTGGTCTCCCATGTAGCCAAATACACAGATCACGGCATCCGGCTTGTTTTTCAGAGAGTCATAAAAGGGTCGATGGTTCTCGAAATCCGTTGCATCGAACACCGCGACCTCGACTGGAGCATCGCTTCTTACCCGCAAATCGCCCGCAATCGGTTCCAGCAACTCGGGTTCCAGCGCCGCCAATGTTAAACTCCACCCTTCCGATGAATATTTTTTCGCGATCGCCTGTGCCATGTCAGCGGTGGCACCCAATATCAAAAGATTCTTCATAGTGTGATTCCAATCCGGTTAGACAGCAACGACGCGAAGCGGGTTGTTCCTTCATTGAGTATGGCAATGGCTTGACGGAACTCGTCGGCATTGGAATAGGTTTTTTCAAACATGGCAGCATCCATACGCGAATCCTTGGCAAGATAGAGACGTCCGCCATAATCCGCCACCATGGCATCGAGCTCCTTGAACAGGTCCATCGCCTTGTGTGAAATCGGAAAATCGAGAGCAAGTGTGTAGCCTTCCATCGGAAAAGACATGAAACTCTCCTGTTTGCCGAAAAGCTTAAGTACGGCCAGGAACGAGCCCAGTCCGCTATCGGTGATGCGCTTGAGAATTTTCGCCATCCCCTCGCGCCCCGCCTTCTTGGGGATAACAAACTGGTATTGCGTGAATCCGCGTTTCCCGTAGATTCTGTTCCAGTTGGCAATGGCATCCAGCGGATAGAAAAAGCTGTTGTAGTCGATGACGCGCTTGTGTATTCCCGGGCGGCACTTGTTGTAGTAGGCAAAATTGAAAGCCTGCATAGTCCATGGATTGAGCGCAAAATTCGGAAACCGGAATGGCACATCCAACTGCATTTTCTTGCGGGGCGTTAGATGGGCATGTTTATGCCAATGGTTGATCAGCTGATCGGGCGTCGCATGCTCGCCCCGTATCATGATGCTTCTGCCCATGGAATCCCCTTTGGCCAGGCAATCGATCCACGCTACTGAATAGGTCCAATCGCTCGAGGCCTCGAAACAATCCATGATTTCCTCCAGATTGGCGGTCCGGACCGTTTCCTGCATGATATAGGCGCTGGTGATTTTCCGTAACCGAAAAGAGGCATTCAGAATCATACCGCTCAACCCCATGCCGCCGACGGTGACTTTGAAGAATTCGGCATTCATGGTTTGGGAACAGGTTATGATGGAACCATCGTTGCGCATCACATCCATCGACAGGATATGTTGACCGAAAGAACCGTCAACATGATGATTTTTTCCATGGACATCGGCGGCAATCGCCCCTCCCACGGTGATTTGTTTGGTTCCGGGAGTGACCGGCAGAAACCAGCCGCGGGGAACAAAAACATCCAGGATTTCCGAAAGAAGCACTCCGGCCTGGCAACGCAGCTCTCCCGTGGCCTCGTTGAATGAGAGGAATTTATTGAACCGGCGCGTCAACAGTACCCGGTTTTGCAATGAGGCGTCGCCGTATGACCGTCCATTTCCATAGCCAATGACCTTGCCCGGTTTCTCCAACTGCCGCCGGAGTTGGCCGACGGTGTCGAAGCCGCTGACCTCCGCGTCTATAACCGGAAAGTTGCCCCAATCTGAAATCTTGCGCATGCACACCTCTTTTTTGTGGCTTGTTCTTAAATGTCAATAGATATACATGTTTTCACATGAAGGCAGTAGAAATCATTTGTAGTAATTGCGGGGCGGACACGCTACTGAAACGGGAAGCGGTATACGATGGCTTTACCAAGAGCGGCGAAAGACTGACCTGCACCGCCTGCGGTTTTGAATATGCATCCGAAGCCGATATCCCCTTCAAGGCCCGCGAGGCCGCACCCGAAATTTTTACCGATGCCGACCGCTCAGCCAAGGTCGAGGTGTTCGATGATGGCGAGAATGAACGCCTCTGCCGTTATTGTGCAAACTACATCGTCAATCCCTTTACCCAGTTTTGCTCCGTCCATAAAAAGGAAGTCCAGGCCACCGACTCCTGCGAGCAGTTTGAAAATGCTTCTGAAAAGGATTCTGGCCAGCACCCACTCTAAGACCGGCTTTTAGATGCCAAACCGTATTCATCAATAACTAGGAATTCCGACCGGAAAAGAAAAATATACCGGCATGAAACCGCTTGAAGAAATTATCCGATCGCTTTGCCCTCCCTTGGAGCCTTTGCCAACCGATGTAAAACCCAATCTCACGAAGATCGAAGGAATCAAGGCCGTTTTGTTTGATGTATACGGAACGCTCTTTGTTTCGGGATCAGGCGATGTCGGAACCGCGGCGGCAACGGATACTGCGGAAGCGATGGCAGAGGCACTGGCGGCGGTGCGGTATGAGGGAGACCTCGCAACGGCAGGTGAAATAGGAAAGGATACTTTGAAGGCCGAAGTCCTGGAATGGCATACCGCGAGCCGGGCCGCCGGCGTCGATTTTCCTGAAGTAAACATTGCCAAGGTCTGGAAGAAGGTTATCGAAAAGCTACGCAAGGAACAGATACTGCAATCGACGAAACTGGACATCGATCCCATTCGTCAGTTGGCACTGGAATACGAATGCCGGGTTAATCCGGTCTGGCCGATGCCTGAAAGCCTTGCAACCCTGCAAACCCTGAAAGAAAGAGGGTTGGTTCTTGGCATCGTATCCAATGCCCAATTCTACACCCCCCTGCTTTTTTCGGCGTTTTTCAATCAAACAGTGAAACAGATCGGTTTTGACCCAGACAGTTGTGTGTGGTCGTACAAGGAACTTAAAGGTAAGCCATCGGACGCCCTTTTCCCCAAGGCAGGAAAATATCTAAAGACCCATTATGGGATCAGCCCGGAAGAAACCGTCTACGTGGGCAATGATATGCTCAACGATATCTACACGGCCAATCGCGCCGGCTGCAAAACAGTCCTTTTTGCCGGTGATCGACGATCCCTGCGCCTGCGGGAAAATGACGAACGCTGCAGGAACGTGGAGCCCGATGCCGTGATCACTTTGCTGGAACAACTGAACGGACTTTTTTAACGGCCACCTTAAGTTGCTCCAGAGCCTCGTCGGGAACGCGCAACTGGCCAAAACCAGTGCCGAGCTTAAGGTCAGGAGTATTCCTGCCGTGGTAGTCGGTTCCCCCCGTGCAGATGAGGTCGAACTCCTTTGCCCAACGGCAAAACTTTTGAATATTCTCCGGCTTGTGCTCAGCATAGTAGGCTTCAATGCCACCCAGACCTCGCTCCTTGAGTCCTTTTAGCAACCCACGGAGCTGGTCATCAGAAACATGAACGGTGGCCGGATGGGCCAATACGGATACGCCCCCTGCCCGACGGATCAACTCGATGCATTCCCGCGCAGAATAGCGATAGCGCTCCACGTAGGCCGGTCGCCCTTTTCCTAAAAGCAGGTCGAATGCCGCCTTGCGCGATCTTACGTGGCCACGTTCCACCAAGGCATCAGCAAAATGGGGTCGCCCTATAACATCGCATCCGGCGTGCTTCTCCACATCGCTCCACATCAGGATGTAGCCCAGCTTGTTGAGCCTTTTCAAAATTTCTACGTTGCGCTCTTCCCGGCCGGTGCGGACTTTTTCGATCTTTCCCAGTAGTTCATCGCACTCATGCTCAATGAAATACCCCAGAATATGCATGGTGCCGCGCTCGCATTCGGCGCTGAGTTCAATCCCCGGAACAACTTCCACGTGTGAATGTTCGGCGGCTTTCAGCAACGGCTCAATTCCACCCACGGTGTCGTGGTCTGTCAACGCAAATGCCGTCAATCCGCGCTCTTCCGCCAAGGCGACAAGCTCTTCCGGCGTATTGGTTCCATCGGAAAAAACGGAATGAGTATGCAGATCAATCACGAAAAACTCCAAATAATATTCAGATCACTATACGGAAACGTTTTACCATGGCCAACCATGTATTGCATCAATCGAACCATTTAA
>JBNKSB010000255.1:0-8279 GCA_050297095.1 Pontiella sp.
CTGTTCCGTAGGCAAATGTTCTGCATTCCCGGACGGTGTTCATTGATTCATGGATCGAACGGGATCGCGCGATTATCACAGGTTCAGTAGCTTCGAACCACGTCTTCATCACACCTATTTGAGTCGTCTCATCGGAGCGAACGAAACACCGACTCCGCTTGATCTTCGTTTTATGTTCCCATATCCTGACCACGTTAGTGATTGGCGTGAAAGGAGCCTTTAAATGAAGCAAATACTTTCCATGGCGCTGGTCGTCGGAACGATTCTTGTAGGTGGGGGATGCGCCTACATAAATGTGAGCGGTCCATACGATGCCGATATCGACAATACCGGATTCGGTACGAAGGTCGGCCGTTCCAGTAACCATAGTATACTGTGGTTGGTGGCTTGGGGGGATGGGGGTTACAAAGCGGCTGCCGACAACGGCGATATTGCCGTGATGAAACATGCCGACTTCCAGTACACGCAGTATTTGATGGGCCTTTATGCCAGGCAAACAACGATCGTTTATGGCGACTAAACCTATGATCAAGGGGATGTCATGTCTGCTGCCGGCGATCCTGCTTTCAGGGTGTGGATCGAATTTGGTCTCGACACCCCACGTACAAGGATATCTGTTCTCCTACACCACCGTCCCCTACACGCTGGACCTCCACAACACGCCGATATCGGATACCGGCGGAAAAGGAATAGGCATTCGTCTCAAGGAACCCTTCTCGGGTTATGGAGTCTCTTCGGAATACGAGTCGGGCGCCGTTGGAGAGATTGCCCGGAAAAATGGTATGACAGAGATCTATTTCGCCGACCGCGAAGAACTCAGCATCTTCAATGTCTTTCGGATGCGAAGGCTGCATATCTATGGAAAATAACGGATTTTCTTTAATTTTAGCATCCACCCCGGATCAAGAGGGCTTGACTCGAAGCGACTTGATCGACTAAACAAAAGGCATGAATAATGATCATGATTCTCCGCGAATGATATCCGATCCCGATGTGGTCTTGATCGGCGGCGGGATCATGAGTGCTACATTGGGCATGCTCCTCAAGCAACTGAATTCCGATTTCACCATACAGATCATTGAAGTCCTGCCTCAGGTGGCGCTGGAAAGCTCGAATGCGTGGAACAATGCCGGTACTGGCCATGCTGGGCTCTGCGAACTTAACTACACTCCTCTGGCCGCTGATGGATCCATTGACATCTCCAAGGCCGTTAAAGTCAATCAACAGTTTGAGACCTCGAAGCACTTCTGGGCTCACCTTGTTGAAAAAGGCATTGTTTCCGACCCCGCAGAATTTATTCGGAGCGTCGCCCACATGAGCTTTGTGATCGGGGAGGAAAACCGCCATTTTCTTGAACACCGTCAACAGGCAATGACCGCCTGTCCGCTTTTCGAGGGCATGGAATTTTCCGACGACCTCAGTCGGATCGGGGAGTGGGCACCTCTTCTGCTGGAAGGACGTGCCGACCATGAAACAATCGCTGCCACACGAATCTGCGGTACGGATGTGGATTACGGTGCGATCACGCGGCTATTGATCAATCATTTGATTTCGCTCGATGGAGTTTCTCTGGCCACGGATACCAAGGTTTGCAATTTGAGACGCCATTCCGGAGGTGGATGGACTGTTTCGGTCAAGCAAGGCGGTGGAGGTCGGAAGTCGCTTAAGGCGGGCTTTGTCTTTATCGGTGCAGGGGGCGGAGCTCTGCAGTTGCTACAGAAATCGGGGATCCCCGAAGGCAAGGGATTCGGCGGTTTTCCGGTCAGTGGCCAGTTTTTGGTTTGTAAGAATGACGGTATAATTGCGCGGCACCATGCCAAGGTCTACGGCAAGGCCGAAGTCGGTGCCCCTCCAATGTCGGTGCCCCATCTGGATTCTCGTGTTATCGGGACTCAACGTACCCTTCTGTTTGGACCTTTTGCCGGTTTTTCGCCGAAGTTTCTGAAACAAGGCTCCAACCTCGACCTTTTCAAGTCGGTCCGCCCAGACAATTTGCTTCCGATGCTTGCGGCGGGTAGGGATAACATGGATTTGACTAAATATCTGATCAACCAATGCCGGAATCACCACAAAGATCGGTGCGACGGCTTGCGAAAATTTTTTCCGGACGCCGAAAACGACGATTGGAAGCTACTCATTGCGGGGCAACGGGTGCAGATCATCAAAAAGGATTCGAAGCGAACCGGCCAACTGCAATTTGGAACCGAAGTCGTAGCTTCCGCCGACGGTTCGCTGGCGGCCATGCTGGGGGCGTCACCCGGCGCATCAACGGCGGTTTCCATCATGCTCGAAGTGCTCGAAAAATGCTTTGCAAAGGAGCTGGGATCCGATGATTGGAAGGAAAAACTGGCGGTCATGGTTCCGGCATACGGAATAAATCTGGTCGACGATCCTGAAAATTTTTCCGCGCTTCGTCAAACATCCCATCGCCGCTTGAAGCTGGAACTGTAGCGACATTTCTCTACGCGCATAGTCTAACTCGCTGGAATCTTACCAAAACAGGAGCTTGGCCTGCATACAGGCCGGCTTTATTTAGGCTATCACCTTTGAACAGGGATAATTTCTGTAGCTCTAACCCAAAAAAGATAAGAGCGACCGGAGTATGTAGTTTGATTACCAGAATCCCCTGAAAATGGGTGTGGTTGACAGTTAATACATATGATACAACATTTCAAAAGTAGCAATGCGACTTGATTCGTATAAAACGAGGTTTTTTGATGGGAATGAACCGGATTATAGGGTCTGCGGTCTGGCTTTTCGTGATCGAAATAGGGGGCGCGGTAGACTTGCATGCCCAGGAAGAGCTGAATGGCGATATTGCCTGCCACGATCCGTCCACTATCATCGAGGACGGGAACACCCGTTTTTTTTTCAAAACCGGTGCCGGAATACCCTATCACTGGTCCACCGATTTGCGGGACTGGAGTTATGGCGGGCGAATTTTTCCGGACGGTCCGCCGGCCTGGGTGGATGCTGCCGTGCAGGATTATGACCCCAACAACTGGAACTGGGCACCGGACGTGGCGTATTTCAATGGGCAATACCATGTCTACTATTCCGTCTCGGAATGGGGGGGACCTGATTCGGTGATCGGGCTGGTCACTTCACCCTCGCTCATTTCCCCGATCTGGACCGACCAGGGCAAGGTCGTTCAGTCCGACAGGTGGTGGGAGGCTGTTTCGGATACCGACACCACCGTGTATAACTGTATCGACCCGAGCATTCTGGTGGACACGAACGGATCCGTATGGATGGCTTTCGGTTCCTGGTCCGGCGGAATTGCAGTGACGGAAATCGATCCGGCCACTGGCCTGCGGATGAATACGAACACACTCGATGAAACATTCATTGCAGACAATCCTGCCCTCAACGGCATTGAAGGAGCGTGTATCTATCAGCACAACGGGTATTATTATCTTTTTGTTAACTACCACAAATGCTGTTCCGGAGTGGACAGCACCTACAACATACGCGTCGGCCGCAGTTTGAGCGTAACGGGACCTTATTTCGACAAGGATGGCGTCGACATGCGTTACGGTGGTGGCACGATGCTACTCGAGAGCAGCGGGCGTTTTGTAGGGCCCGGCCATGCCGCCATCTATGATGACGGCGACTCCGAATGGTTTAGCTATCATTACTATACGTGGCCGGAATTCGGCAGCACGTCTGAACTTGGGCTGTCACGTCTGTCATGGGATGAATACGACTGGCCGGTACTGCCGAATGATTGGAGTGCGCTGTACCCCTTCAATGCCGATGCGCATGAACAAATGGGATTTTACGATGGAACGTTTTCCAATGGTGCATCCGTTGTGAGCGACGATCTGCTCAGCAAGGCGCTCGAACTCGATGGTTCGGGGGCATTCGTCCAGCTGCACGCGGCCGTGGCGAACTGTAAGACGGTGGTGACCTGGGTGAAATGGAACGGTGGCGCAGATTGGCAGCGCATTTTCGACTTTGGCACCGATACCACCAACTACATGTTCCTTACACCTCGGTCAAACAGCGGAACAATGCGTTTCGGCATCAAAAACGGCGGGGGAGAGCAGACGCTTGATGCACCGTTTGCGCTGCCCACCAACACCTGGTGTCACGTGGCCGTCACCCTTGACGGCGAGCAGGGCATTCTCTATTTCAACGGAAATCCGGTGGCCACGAACACGGTAACCATCCGTCCCTGGGAGGTCTTGGCGCGCAACAACTATATTGGCAAGAGCCAGTTTTCAACTGATCCGGGATTCAGCGGACGGATTGCCTCATTCCGCGTATTTGCTCATGCCTTGAGCGCCGATGAAGTTCGGGCGATAGCCGAAGCGCCGCCGTCGCTGGCGCATCGCTACAGTTTTACTACAGACGTCCACGACTCCATCGGAATGGCCAACGGCAGGCTTGAGGGAGGGGCGTTGATCACGAATGGCTTGCTCCACCTGCCCGGCACCAGCGGAAGCTATGCCCAGCTTCCCGGCGGGCTCGTGTCCGGTAGCCGTGCGGTTACGATCGAATACTGGGCCGACCTCAGTGCCAATGCAGATTGGGCACGCGTATTCGATTTCGGAAACATCGGTGGAGCATATGGTGCGAATTATCTGTTCTTCACACCGCATTCGAGTTTTAGCGATTATCGGCTGGATTTGAACGGTACGGTGCTGGCAAAGCCCGGCGGCAACCTAAACAACCAGTCGGCACACGTGGTTTGTATCGTTGATCCACCCAGCAATTACACCGCCATTTACGTGAACGGACAGCTGGTCAATCAGCAGACGGCGTCCACGTCGTCTTTGAGCACCATCGGCAAGGAGTGGTCCTTCCTTGGTCGATCGCTGTTCTCGGCGGATCCGTACCTCAACGGCGATATTGACGAGTTCCGCATCTACGAAGGGCGCCTGACTGCGCAGGAGATTGCCGGAAACTATGCCCATGGGCCGGATGAGATCTATCAACCTACCTTTTACACCTGGGCCAACGATGCCGACAACATGACCTTTAAATGGTCCAGTTATCCCGCTGGATATGCCATCGAATACAGCTCCACATTGACCGACCCGTCATGGACTACGTTAACGGCGCCAATTCCGGAAAACGGTACCAACACGTTGTTGGTTCCTGTGGATAGCAATGCCTTCTTCCGGCTCAGGAGATAATCGTCAGTCCGCGATTTCCCCTGCTTTTCGCAGTCCGATGCGGGAAAGAATCGGTCCAGCGATTTCGTGGATTATGGTCGAGCCGATCACGATCGCCATCACCAGGTTCGCAACCGGCCGGAAGTCCGGGGTGGCATGCATGATCAAGGCCAAACCTATCACGATACCGCCCTGTGGAAGCAAGCCGAGATAGGTGTAGCGGCGCACGGGAAGGGATGCGCCGGAGAAAAAGGCTCCGCTGTAAGCCCCCAGGGTTTTTCCAATAGTACGGAGCAAGACGAACAAGACGATGTAGGGGGCGGCTTGCGGCATGACGGATAAGTCGAGATGCATGCTGCTGAGGGTGAAGAAAAAGACAAAAACCAACTCTTCCTGATAGCGTTCCAGCATCGCAAAGATTTTTTCCTGGCGAGTATTGAAATTAACAACCACACAACCCATGGACATCGTCGCAAGCAGCTCGTCGGCCTCCAGCAGGCGCGTGCTGCCGAAGCACAGACCCAGCATGGCAAAGATCAGGACAATCAACTCGCCTTCTGATTCGCGCCGGAACCATTCGGTTGCCTTGTTGAACACGAATCCGAAAAAGACGCCGATTCCGATGCCGCCGACAATCTGATAGAAGGGAAGCAGGACGGAACGCGATACGCTAAAGGCCGTGTGTGTGGCGGCCATGCGCGCGAAGGCGACTCCAATACTGAAGTTAATGATGCCGAGCACATCATCCGATGCGGCTACGCCCATGATGGTAGAGGTGACTTCCCCCTTGGCCTGGTATTGGTGTGCCACCGCCAAGGTTGCGGAGGGATCGGTAGGGGCGGCCAGCACGCCCAGCAACAGACTCAACACGAGCGGAGAAGCTGCTAACGCCGATATGCCAAAATGGCCGAGCAGTTGTGCGGCCAAAAGAAACCCGCCAACCACTGCAAGCATGGCACATTCAGCCTCCAGTACAGTGATGCCCAGTATGGTCGGACCCATCGCCTTGATCCGGCTCCAGAGCAATGTTCCGCCAACGGAAAAGGTGATGAACGACAATGCCAGGTCCGAAACGGGATCGGTGTGCATCGCAAAATCTTCCGGAATCAGATGGCTCAACTGCGGATTCAATGCGATACCGGCCAGGATATAGCCGGTGATTCGTGGCAACTTCATCAGCTGAACCAGCTCGCCCAGCAGGAAACCCGATCCGAGAATTATTCCAATGATCAGAATGGAAGGCATCGCATCCCTTTCCTTCATGGAGGTTTATGCGTTCGACCTAAAGCGAGCATAGCCGGTCGTGGGTTTTATTCAACCTTCGACTTTCTGGCCCAATAGATTTGTATGTTGGCTACATCGGCTTAACAAGCACGACATAGTCGAGCGTCTGGCCGGGAATGGTGATGGTGTCGCCGGCTTTAACCACACGGCTCATCAGTCCATAGTCGGCCAGCCATAGGTTGTGACGCCGCCAGGTTCCGGTGATGCCGGTATCGGAAAAGTCGGCCTTGGTTAAATCGGCCTGGAGTGCTGCAGCGGTTTTCATCATGTCCTTGTCGGGCTTGTCGAGTGTATGGAGCGGGAAGGTGCCGGTCGAAAACATGACATAGACTGTGGCCGGCTGCGTGACTTTGAAGCTCAGATCGGTTTTGTTCTTTTCGTCGCTCAGGCGTTTAGTGGCAACCCATTTTGCTCCATCCAGCTCTTTAGGAAGAGTATCGAAAGTGTTGTCGGAAGAGCCGTCGACCTCGTAGTAGAACGGACCCTGGGCTTCGACCGGGCGGTCGATGAAGAGGGCCGGGTTGCCGGCGTTGGAGCTTTTCAGATCCACCACGAGGCTATCGGCGGGAACCGGTATTTCATCGGCCTTTTGATAGATCACGGTGGACTGCGTGTTGCCGCGGTCATCGCGGACTTCAATCACGTTCTTGCCCGGAGCTAGCGGCGCATTCCAGAAAAAGACGTTGTCGACCACTATGCCGGCGACCTTGACCTTTTCACCCGAGTCGTCGTTTTTGCCGAGGTCGCCGACGGAGATGATCTTTTCTGCGGCATTCGGATTTTTTTCCGTACCCGGCAGGACATAGTCACCGTTGTTCATGACGCCCTGCGATTGGCCGTTGACGAAGAGTTCAACCGACTTGGCGTTCGAGTAGGCCTTGATGCCGTTGGCGGGGTCGATCTGGCGATAGAAATAGTGGCGGCCGTTCAGGTGCAGCACCGGGAAGTCCGGACGCAGGAAGGACTGGTAGAGGTAGTAGTAGTCCTTCGGCATGCCGGCAAGGGTGAGCATGCCCTTGGTGTTGCGGTTCATTTTGAACTTGTGGTCGTAGAACTCGCGATAGTTCCACCACAGGAAAAATTTGTAGCCGCCGGGATTGTTGCGGAAGATTTGCTGGAAGCGGTACTCCGCAAACATTTCGCAGTATTCCTCGGGTTCGTACTTGTTGACGTCCCACTTCTCGGTGCCATAGGGAACGTGCTGCGTGATCCACGAGCCGGCGCCGGTTTCGGACACATACTCGTTCTTGGGCAGTTGCGAGAAATCGGTGTAGTTGCCGCCGTACCAGCCCTGATAGGTGTTGCCAGCGACGAAATCGACGTTGGCAGGCTTTTCGCCAGCCGAGGCATAGGTGACCAGTCGGCTGTTGTCGAGGGCGCGGATGGTGTCGGCGTAATGCGAGGCGACCTCCTGGTGGGTTTCGTTGCCGCTGCTCCAGAAGCAGATCGAGGGATGGTTCCAGTTTTGCTTCACCATTTCGGTGGTGATGTAGTCACCGGCTTCCGTGGGTTCGGTTTCCCGGTTTTTCATGTCGCCCTTGTCCCAGTTCTGACCGGCGAGTCCGTTTTCCGCCCAGACGAGCACACCGTGTTCATCGGCCATGTTGTATTCGAACCGGCGGTGGGGGTAGTGGGCGAGGCGGATGGTATTGACGCCGAGATCGATCATGCCGTCCATTTCCCACTTCAGCTGCTCTTCGTTCATGGCATTCCAGACATGTTCGTCCATGTGGTGTTTGCAGACGCCGCGACACAGGACCTTTTTGCCGTTAAGCATGAAGTCATCATTCTGTATTTCGATGGTGCGGATGCCGGTTCGTTCGGTGACAGCGTCAGCCACCTGGCCGCCAACGAGGATTTCGGTGCAGACGGTGT
>JBNKSB010000256.1:0-7253 GCA_050297095.1 Pontiella sp.
CATGGAAGCCCCCGGCGACCTTTCGGCGGAATCCATCCGCAATGAAAAGGTCAAGGTGCTCAATGCAATGCAATTGGACATTCGGAAAAACATTTCCGATGCCGTCTGCCGCGGTCAGTATGGCGAAGGAGCGGATGAGCACGGCAAACGCATCATAGGCTATCTCGAGGAGGATCGCATACATCCGGAGTCGAATACTGAGACATTTGCCGCCATGCGCTTGACCCTTAACAACTGGCGATGGGCCGGGGTGCCGATCCTGCTGCGCACCGGCAAGCGGATGGCCCGGAAAACGACCGAGATCGTGGTGCAATTCAAGGTGCCTCCACTCCAGCTCTTCCAACAGGTCGAGTGCGAGGACGATGTCTGTGACCTGACCCGTATCAAACCCAATACGCTTATTTTCCAGATTCAACCCAACGAAGGCATTTTGCTGCAGGTTGGAACCAAGCGGCCCGGCATGCGGTTCGTGGTGGAGGATGTGAAGATGGATTTTTCCTATTCCGGCACGTGGAAAAAGTCGCTTCCCGAGGCCTACGAACGTTTATTGCTTGATACGCTTCACGGGGATTCAACCCTGTTTACGCGATCCGACGAGGTGGAGGCCGAATGGCGGGTGGTGCAGCCGATTCTCGACAACCTGGATCTGCTTAGACCCTATTCCTACCAGCCGGGCGAGTGGGGCATGCCCGAAGCCGACTGGCTATTCCATGGCGTGGAAGGAATGTGGCGGAACAAATGAGAATGGAATACCCGCTTCGCTCAAGACACGAAGGACACCCAGAAGGGTCCTCATGTGTTTTAAGGGAGCAACGCAACTGGAGGGGGTTAGAGGTACAACATGGATACGTTGTTTGTTTATGTAACGGCGGAGGATGAAGCCGAGGCGAAGCGGATTGCCCAAACGGTGGTGGGGGAACGGTTGGCGGCATGCGCCAATCTGCTAAGCGGCATTCAATCCGTCTACTGGTGGCAGGGCAAGGTTTGCGAGGACAAGGAAGTTGCACTGATCCTTAAAACCTCCGCCGAACGAAAATTGGAATTAATCGAGCGGATCAAGGAACTGCACTCCTATGAGTGTCCCTGCGTCGTCTGCCTGCCGGTTGCCGATGGAAACCACGACTTTCTCAACTGGGTCGCCGCCGAAACGGGGCACTGTTAAGGTCGAGCAGGCTCTAGCGCATTTCTATTCCAATACCAGCATATTCGGTCCGGTAATGGTAGCTGGATGGTTCGCGCCCATAGCCGTTGAAATAGAATAGGGATATCCACGTGTTGAACGGTTTATCGCCTAGATCCAGCGGTTCAAAATAGAACGCCGGTTTAATGGCAAAGGTTACCCGTCCGCCTAGGTTGTCGAGCGCGCTCCATTCACTGGTTCCTGTTTTGGTTTCCAACCGCAATAGCACCTTGGAATTCCGGAAGATCAGGAATTGGGAGCCAAGGGTGGTTGAACCTTCAACCATGGCGCGAAGTCCATCGAAGTCGGAAATCTTTGCGCCGCCAGATGCCGTGGTCCAAAAAATATCGTCTTCCGTGTCAGCTGAACCGCCCCCTTGGAAATCAAAAAAATGGCGGACTTCAATGTTGCCACGGAATCGCGCCGGGGATCGAGCCTGCGGATCGGTGTCATATTCGTATCGAAGCGAAGCGTAGTCCCACCCTCTGCTGATTTGGCCCACCGCGTAGGTGGCACTGTTGGAGGAGGCCGAGAGCGCATTCTGGTATCCATTCGTATCGCTGATGGATTGGCCGTTTGACTCATGAAAATAACCTAGTCTCCATTGGCCCGCTTTCTCCGTGTCCCACTCCAGAGCAAAGCCGGGATTTTGACGGCGGGAGATGATGGGCGCGGAGCCGTAGATATCGTCCTTGCCGGTGGGAAGCATATAGAAGTCGTACAGTCCGTTGTAGATGAATAGAAGGCGGTCCGGCATATAGCTGTGGTGATCCCACCACATGGTTTTAAACAAAGGGTATTTCAGGGAGATGTAGAATTCCGTGTGCTGTTCGTCGCGGTCCAATCCGTCGTCATCCAACGGTTTTACGTAGGCAAAGTAGTTGGGTTCGTCACTTTGGATGGTTTCGAAATAGTAGTTGGTGTTGACGGCATCGTTATCCGTCGCACCAGCAGTGGACGCGAGGAGCAGTCCTCCCGCAATCACAATCAGCCAATTTGTATTGTCCATGCGAATCCCCTTTGTTTCCATGGGAAAGTGTCATCGACGATCTTCCCCTTGATCGATACAAACGAAAGTTCGCAAAACGATCAAGAAACAACGAGACGGAACGGACAGGAATAGTCTTGCAGATCCGGCCCGTTGACGCGAATTATCAAACCATGTCTACGCGATACAAAATAAAGGTTTCCTACGACGGGACGAACTATTCGGGGTGGCAGGTACAGCCGAAGCATCGGACGGTGCAAGGTGAACTGGAGCGTCTGCTGACACAGATGACCGGCCAGAAGAAGCATGTTCGCGTCGAGTCGTCGGGGCGCACCGATGCCGGCGTGCACGCCCGTGCGCAAGTGGCTCATTTCGACCTTGAGAAGCCTGTCGAC
Organism: Pontiella sp.; assembly: GCA_050297095.1. Taxonomy (GTDB): domain Bacteria; phylum Verrucomicrobiota; class Kiritimatiellia; order Kiritimatiellales; family Pontiellaceae; genus Pontiella. Next base: position 2,564 of record JBNKSB010000256.1, read on the forward strand.
CCCAAGTATTTCCAGCGCGGCCTGAATGCCCAGCTGGATCGAGATATCCGTGTGATGACCTTTGACAAAGTCGATTCGGAGTTCCACGCACGCTTCAGCGCCGTGGGGAAGGAGTACCGCTATTTTATCTATAACGGGTTGATTGTGCCGCCGACCAAGCGGCTTTACCGACTACAGGAAGGTCGCCCGCTGGATGTCGGACGCATGCGACAGGCGGCGGAGCTGCTCGTCGGCGAGCATGATTTTGCGCCATTTTCCGCCAATCCGAAAAGGGAGCTGAATGGAACCGTCCGCACGATTCATTCCTTGTATGTCCGCAAGCATGGCGCCGATATCACACTGGAAGTGCAGGGGAATGGATTTCTCTACAAGATGGTTCGGAGTCTGACCGGATTTCTGGTTGAAGTCGGCATGGGGCGCCGGGATCCGGAGTTTGTGCATGACATTTTCGCGCACGGCAAGCGTACCGCCGTTGTCCCGACCGCCCAGCCGCAGGGGCTCTTTCTCTGGAAGGTGTTTTATTGATTAAGGTTTCGGCGGGTCGGCCATAAATTCCGTGAATAAAAAACCCTGCAACTCAATGAGTTACAGGGTTTTATATTTGGTGAGCCGGCCGGGGCTCGAACCCGGGACCCTTTGATTAAAAGTCAAATGCTCTACCGACTGAGCTACCGGCCCAAAATGGGCTTCCTGAACGGGTTTAAAATTCGGTATTCCGCAAAGGAGGGGGTTTTCTACAGAATCACCCTATGCAGGGCAAGAGCTAATTATTTGTTTTCTTTTTGTTCCCTTACATATGTTCATGCCGTAACGTCCCAATATGCTATTGGCGAATAAAACGAAGGGAGCTAGGCATGAATGTGGTGGGTTTGATTCTGGGTGGAGGAGCGGGGAGCCGGTTGCAACCGCTAACCAAGGAGCGCGCGAAGCCGGCGGTGCCGATTGCCGGCAAATACCGCTTGGTCGACATTCCCATCAGCAACTGCATCAATAGCGGCATCCGCAAGATTTTCCTGCTGACCCAGTTCAATAGCGTATCGCTCCATCAACATATTGCCACTACCTTCCGCTTTGATCAGTTCAGCGGCGGGCATGTCCGCATCCTGGCGGCGGAGCAAACGCCGGATTCGGATGGTTGGTTTCAGGGAACGGCCGATGCCGTGCGTCGCTCGATCCGCTATTTCATGGATGATCGGCCGGATATCGTAGTGATTCTTTCCGGGGATCAGCTTTACCGAATGGATCTGAGCGATGTTATCGAATCTCACATTAAGCATGGCGCGGACCTGACGATCAGTACCAAGCCGGTCGTGCGCTCCGAGGCGGGATCATTGGGCATCATGCAGTCGGATAAGGAGGGGCGTATTGTTCAATTTGCCGAAAAACCCGGCGATACGCCGGTGCTGGATCAATTGCGCGCTCCCATGTATGAGGAAGAGCGCTATCTGGCCAGCATGGGGATTTATGTATTCAATATGCCGGTCTTGGCCGACCTGTTGCAACAGAACAAGGAGTCCGACTTTGGCAAGCACATCATTCCCAGCGCCATCGAATCGCACAAGGTATACAGCTATATCTTCGACGAATATTGGGAGGATATCGGAACCATTCGCTCCTTTTGGGCTGCCAACCTGGCTCTGGCTGACGCATTGCCGAGCTTCTCGTTCTATGAGATGAACGCTCCGATCTATACCAATTTGCGCTATCTTCCGCCATCGAAGATCAATCAATGTGATGTGCGCAGCTCCCTGCTATCGGACGGGTGCATCATCTCGGGGAAGAGCATCGTCCATTCTGTGATCGGGTTGCGTGCCAAGGTCGGCGAAGGTACGGAAATCGATCATTCCATTATCATGGGAGCCGACTATTATGAGCATGGCGCGACAACCCATCCTTCCGGAATTCCCATGGGAATTGGCAAAAACTGCGTTATCAGGCAGGCCATCATCGACAAGAACGTCCGGATCGGCGACGGCGTGGTTATTACACCGGAGGGAAAGCCAGAAGATGTGCAAACGGATCTTTACTGGATTCGGGACGGTGTTCTGGTTGTTCCCAAGAACACCATCATTCCATCCGGCACGGTTCTTTAAATTTCTTGTCGATTTGCGGAAAATTCCGCGCTTGCTCAAACCGCTTCGATAGGGTAGCTTATGCCCTTTCTACTCGCACGGCAACACACCGCCAGCCTCCGTCAAAAACCATGAGTACGCGTGGCAGGAACGACGGTGTATGTGCATGGAACAATGAAAATACAACACAAAGGAAGTCAAAATGGGTTTATTCAACCTCTTCAAGCCAGCCCGTACCGTGCTGGTGGTCGATACCGTAGCACTCAACGAATCCCTCGGAATGAAAGGGAATGTTTCCCCGCGCAACCAATTACAAACCTTTCGCCGGCTGGCCCGGTTTGCCCAGCGTGAAAAGGTGGGCCTCGTTGCGGTGGCCTCTGGATCGCCGTTGAACAAGGCGCCAGCCGGAAAGAAGTTCGAAGGTGTGGTTATACTCTATAGCAAGTCCGCCGCCGACCATTCAAAATACCTTGCGAAGACCGTCCGCTCCCAAGGTGCCGGTTCCATTCTCATTTCCGGCGATGGAGCCGCCGAAAAACTGCTTGGGAATTCGGCGAAGAAAATGCGCATTAGCACATTTCGCAAAGCATTTGATACGGGGGGCGGCGATCAGGATCAGCCGGAACGCAATTCCGGACGTGGCAACCGTAATAATAACCGCCGAAACAAGCAGAAACAGTCCCCGGGCGACTCCAAACCGAGCCGCCAAAACAAGGATGCGTCAAAGAACGATGCAATCCACGAACTGATTGATCTGGTCGATTAGGCGCTGCCATGATGGCGCACGACCGCTATATATTCTGCGATATAGACGGTACCCTGTTGCGCGCCAAGGGATCGGGACGCATTGCTTTCGGCGAGGCTTTCCGCGAAGCTTACGGCGTGTCCGTCGATATGTCCCATATCAACTTTGCGGGAGCCACGGATATTCGGGTTGTAGAGCAGTTGCTCCGGGAAAAGGGGTTGTCGCCGGATCTCGCGAAGAGCCGCCGTTTTTTCGAACTGCTGCCCGGTTATCTGGACCAGAACATGGCAATTGAACCTCCGGTGGTTTATCCGGGGGTAGAGATGTTTCTGGAGCGGGTTTCCAAGCATTGGACCCTTGGCCTGGTAACGGGAAATATTCGGGCGTGCGCCTATCTCAAGCTTCGACACGGCGGGATCGACCGCTATTTTAGTGACATCGGCGGATTCGGGGACGATGACGGCGACCGTAACCGCATGGCGGCATTGGCACTAGAGCGAGCGGGGAACCCTTCCGGAGCTTTCCTGTTGGGCGATACTCCTTCCGATATAGAGGCGGCCCGTTCCAATGGCATGGTTTCCGTGGCCGTCTGCAATGGACAGTTCGACCGGGATGCGCTTGAAGCGGAACAGCCAGATATCGTGGTGGATTCATTCGAGGCGGCCGAACACTTGTTCGAGGCGCTGGAAGTATGAACGCAGGATTCGACAACCTGACCCCTGACCGGATCCTTGAAGCCATCGAGACAGGGCTGGATCGCCAATTGACCGGGTTGACTTCGCCACTGCCAAGCTACATCAACCGGGTGTATGAACTTCAATCCGTGGAGGGAGAACGGTTGATTGCCAAGTTCTATCGCCCAGGACGATGGCAACGCGCAGCCTTGCAGGATGAACATGACTTTGTGCTCGATTGCGCAGCGGATGAAATCCCTGTCGTGGCTCCGATGGAAGTGGTCGATGGAGGAACGATCGGGGAGTTTGACGGCATTCTTTACGCAGTCTATCCCAAGAGATCGGGACGGGAGATGGATCTGCACACTGCGGCAGGCTGGCGCCGGCTCGGCAATCTGGTCGGCCGCATTCATCTGGCGGGAACGCGCCGTACGGCAACCAACCGGCTCAGGATGCATCCCGAAAGCACTACGCTGCCGGAAATAGAGATGCTGCTGAAAGGCGGCTTCATGAGCCATCATCAGGCAGAGCGTTTCAAGGAGATGACCAGCCGGATCGTCGACATCGCGGTTCGTGAATTCGACGGGGTCGAATTCCATCGTATCCACGGGGATTGCCATCGGGCCAATATCCTGAAGCGTCCCGGCGAAGGGTTGATGGTGATCGATTTTGACGACATGGTCATGGGACCGGCGGTGCAGGATATCTGGTTGCTGCTTCCCGGATCCGCGAACGACTCGCGGCATGAAATCAATTTGATTCTTGAAGGATATGAGCAGTTTCTGGAATTCGACGACCGGCAATTGCGGCTGGTGGAAATCTTGCGGGCCATGCGAATTATCTATTTTATGGCATGGTGCAGCACGCAGGTGGACGATTTTAAATTCCAAACAAATTTTCCAGACTGGGGCAGTGAAATGTTTTGGCAGCGGGAGATTGGCGATCTCGAGCACCAGTATCACGCCATTCTCAATGACGATCGGTTGAAATCCGGCATGTTTTGACTGCCGGAAAGACGAATTTTAAGCGGGATTGTCTTGTAGGCAGAATGATTGTAGGCAGAATTATTTCACGAATCACGAATCACGAATCACGAATCACGAATCACGAATCACGAATCACGAATCACGAATCACGAATCACGAATCACGAATCAAGAATCACGAAATGGGGGTAGTCATGTTGAAAGCCGAAGATAC
>JBNKSB010000257.1:0-7452 GCA_050297095.1 Pontiella sp.
TGCCGATGAGCCAACCGGCAACCTGGATTCGAAAACGGGCGACCGGGTTTTGCATTATTTATTTCAGTTGGTCGAGGCGCGAAAACATACGCTCGTGCTTGTTACTCATAGTAGGGAAGTGGCCGCACGATGCGGACGCGAACTTTTCCTGAAGGATGGAATTTTAGCTAAACAAGGATCGTTTTAATGAAGATTTATATGCGTGGCAGGCTGGTGGATGAGCAGGATGCCGTGGTGTCGGTTTTCGACCATGGCTTGCTTTATGGCGACGGCGTATTCGAGGGAATCCGGGCCTATAACGGGCGGGTATTTCTTTTAGAAGAACACATCGATCGCCTCTATGATTCCGCCAAGGCGATTGCCCTCGACATTCCGGTGAGCAAGGCTGAAATGTCGCAAGCAGTGGTCGAAACCTGCAAGGCGAACGAAATAAAGGACGGCTACATTCGATTGGTCGTTACACGGGGCAAGGGTACATTGGGGCTCAATCCATACCTGTGTGATAAGGCGGAAGTCATCATTATTGCCGCCAAGATCCAGCTCTATCCCCAGGAACTCTACGACAACGGCCTGAAGATTATCACCGCCGGCACGATTCGCAATCACCCGGAAGCCATCAACCCGCGCATTAAGAGCCTGAACTATCTGAACAATGTTCTGGCCAAAATCGAAGCGATCAACGCCGGTTGCATGGAGTGCCTCATGCTCAACCACAAGGGCGAAGTCGCCGAGGCATCAGGCGACAACATTTTTGCAATCAAGAACGGTGTCATCACCACGCCGCCGAGCACCTGCGGCGCGTTGGAGGGGTTGACCCGAAACAAGGTGATGCAGTTGGCCCGCGAAGCCGGCTACACAGTCAGGGAAGCACCGTTGGCCCGTTATGATCTCTACGTTGCCGACGAAGTGTTTCTGACCGGTACTGCGGCTGAAGTCATTTCCGTGGTCGACATCGACAAGCGAGCGATCGGAGACGGGACGCCGGGGAAAATCACGAACGAACTGGCCCGGATTTATGCCGATTGCGCCAATTCAGAAGGCACGCCCATTCAATAGCCGGTTGCCGAAGGACTCATTGCGCTAAAAAGATTGCGTAGCATTATCCGAACCAATTAACCTTAACCATGGTCTGAAGAGATAAACGGGAAGCACCATGAAATGTGAATGTTGTCATCAAAAAGAAGCAACAATCCATCTGACGCAGGTCATTGATGGTGAAGTCAAGAAACTGAATTTGTGCCAGGCTTGTGCGGTTAAGAACGGTATTGATCTCAATTCGCCGATATCGATCACCGACGTATTGCTGGGGCTCGGATCCCAACCGGATGCAAAAAAGAAATCTTCTTTAATGTCGGAACTCGACCTGAGTTGCAGTCGATGCCAAATGACCCGGGCCGATTTCAAGAAGAACGCGCGGTTGGGATGCCCGGAATGCTACAAGGCGTTCATGGGAGAACTGAATGCACTGATACAAGCAATGCACCACAGCCGCCAGCACGTTGGAAAAATTCCGGCTCGGCAAGGAAACGAAGCCCGGCTTACTGCACAGATTGCCTCACTGCAAAAGGACATTGAAACGGCCATTGCCAAGGAAGAATACGAAATTGCCGCAAACCTGCGGGATAAAATCCGTTCGTTGAAACAGCCCAAGAATGGAGAGTCCGATGACGCTTGATGAAATGGTGAAACGCCATGGAAGCTGGATCGAAGCTGGGGCCGCCGAAGGTCCGGTGGTAAGCAGCCGCATACGGCTTGCCCGCAATTTGGAAGATTATTGCTTCCCCGGATGGGCGAGCGAAGAAGAGAACCATGCGGTTTGGTTGCAACTGGGTTCTTTTTTCAAGGACATGGATGCCTCCTTTATCCCATTCGGCATGACCGATATTGCCCCGCTCGACAAGGAGATCCTCTTCGAACGCCATCTCATCAGCTTGGAACTCGCTCAGCAGGAAGACAGTTGCGGTGTCTTTGTCTCTCCGGACGAATGCCTCTCGATCATGGTCAATGAAGAGGACCATGTCCGGATCCAATCGCTCCAACCGGGCCTGAACCTGCAAAAAGCTTGGCAGACCGCCGATGAGATTGATGACAAGCTCGAGGCCCAGTTGACCTACGCCTTTTCATCGAAACTCGGATACCTCACTTCCTGTCCGTCAAATGTCGGAACCGGATTGCGCGCCTCCGTGATGCTTCATTTGCCCGGGCTGGTCCTGATGGATGAAATGACACCCGTCATCAACGGGATTTCCAAGATCGGGCTCGCGGTCCGCGGCATGTGGGGCGAAGGAACCGAGGCGACAGGAAACATGTTCCAGATTTCGAACCAGATCACCCTTGGTCGAAAGGAATCTGATGTCATCGCTCATCTCGAACAGATCGTGCATGAACTGGTCGAGCATGAAACCAATGCGCGAAGCCGACTGATGGAAACGAAACCCATCCTGGTGGAGGACCATGTATCCCGGGCTTTCGGCATTCTCTCCAATGCGCGATTGATTACCAGTGGCGAAGCGCTGAACCTACTCTCGACGCTACGCCTGGGACTCGACCTTGGATTGGTCGACCAGTTTTCGCCAATCGAACTCGACACGCTCTTTATTTCCACCCAACCCGCCCATCTACAGAAGCTTGAAGGCAAGGAACTGGATGCCGATGGGAGGGATGTTGTTCGTGCCGAGATGTTGCGCAACTTCATGGAAAATGCTACCCAAAAACGAACGTAACGATTAAAGGTTTTCATCATGGACAATTTTACACCACGGGCTCAACAGGTTCTTCAACTGGCACGGAAGGAAGCCGATCGCTTCAACCACGGATACGTAGGCACGGAGCATATTCTGCTGGGCCTGATTGCGCTGGGTCACGGCGTGGCGGTCAATGCATTGCAGGCACTGGGAATCGATCTGGCCTCCGTCCGCATGGAAGTTGAAAAAGCGGTCGGCACTGGACCGGAAACAAAGACCATTGGTAACATTCCTTTCACACCGCGCGCCAAGAAAGTGCTTGCTCTTTCGGCCAGCGAAGCCCGGGGGCTGGGGCATAGCTATGTGGGCACAGAGCATATTCTTCTGGGGCTCCTTCGCGAAGGGGAGGGCATTGCGGCCCGCGTACTGGAAAACCTGGGGGTTGACCTCGATGAAACCCGGTATGAGATAATGAAAACGCTCGACCCCGACTACGATCCTGCCGCAGACGGCGAATATGGGGAAGATGATCGAGAACCGCCGCCAATGGGCCAATCTCAGCGCGGAAAGCCAACTTCCAAGACGCCGGCGCTCAATACCTTCGGTCGCGATCTGACCAAGCTGGCCAAGGATGGCGAGCTGGATCCGGTTATCGGTCGCAAGGACGAGATCGAGCGGGTCATCCAGATTCTCTGTCGCCGAACCAAGAACAACCCGGTTCTGCTTGGTGAAGCCGGCGTGGGTAAAACCGCCATTGTTGAAGGGCTTGCACAGGCGGTCAACGATAGTAATGTGCCGGACCTGCTGATTGACAAGAAGGTCATCACGCTCGACCTCGCCCTGATGGTTGCTGGCACCAAATATCGCGGACAGTTCGAGGAACGCATCAAGGCGGTCATGGATGAGATCCGAAAGGAAAAGAACATCATCCTGTTCCTCGACGAGTTGCACACTATTGTTGGTGCCGGCTCGGCCGAAGGTACCATGGATGCCGCCAACATCATCAAACCCGCTCTGTCGCGCGGCGAGTTGCAATGCATCGGTGCCACGACGCTCAAGGAATACCGCAAATATATTGAGAAGGATGCCGCACTGGAACGCCGCTTCCAGACCGTGAATGTCAAGGAACCCTCGGTGGAGGATGCCATCGAGATCATGCGGGGGCTTCGCGCCAAGTATGAAGAGCATCATCATGCTCAGTTTACCGATGAGGCGCTCAAGACCGCCGTTGAATGCTCGGCGCGCTATCTTCCGGACCGGTTTCTGCCCGATAAAGCCATCGATTTAATCGATGAAGCCGGTGCGCGTGCACGCATTGGAAGTATGAGTCGTCCGCCGGAACTCAAGCAGCTGGAAGAGGACATTCACGACTTTGAAAAAAGGAAAAACGACGCGATTCATCAGCAAAAATTCGAGGATGCGGCAAACTATCGGGACAAGGAACGACAGACAAAGGAAAAACTCGATGAGTTGCTCGAGGAATGGCGCAAGCAACGCGATGAAAACCGTACGACCGTAACCGATGAAGATATCATGGTGGTGGTCTCAAAATGGACCGGTATCCCCGTGATGAAAATGGGCGAAAAAGAGATGGAACGCCTCCTTCGCATTGAAGAGGTGGTTGGTCAGCAGGTGGTTGGTCAGCAGGAAGCGGTGGGCGCCATAGCCCGCGCCTTGCGCCGCTCCCGCGCTGATCTCAAAGACCCCAAACGCCCAATTGGTTCGTTCATTTTTCTTGGGCCGACCGGTGTCGGGAAAACCCTGCTGGCGAAGACGCTGGCGGAATTCATGTTCGACGATCCCGAATCCTTTATCCAGATCGACATGTCCGAATACATGGAAAAGTTTAATGCGTCCCGTCTGGTAGGTTCGCCCCCGGGCTACGTGGGCCACGAAGAGGGTGGTCAGTTGACGGAGCGTGTCCGGCGGCGCCCTTATTCCGTGGTGCTGTTCGATGAAGTGGAAAAAGCCCATCCGGATGTGATGCATATGTTGTTGCAGATCATGGAAGAAGGAAGGTTGACTGATAGTCTGGGTCGTAGTGTCGATTTCAGGAATACGGTGGTCATAATGACCTCCAATCTCGGCGCACAGGAGGTCAAGAAGGCCGGAGCGCTTGGCTTTGCTCCTTCAAATGAAGAGGTGGACTACCAGAAGCTCAAGGAAATGATGACGGCTCTTGCCAAGAAAACTTTCAAACCCGAGCTGCTGAACCGGCTGGATGATATGATCGTATTCCGCGAGCTGACTCGCAAGGATCTCGAAACCATTATCGATCTCGAACTGGCCAACATTCAAAACCGGGTGCTGGGGCGCAATATTGAGCTGAAGATAACCGATCCGGCGCGTGAGTTGCTGCTGGAGAAGGGTTATGACAAGGCCTACGGCGCCCGCCAGCTTCGCAGAACGGTTGAACGATTCCTTGAAGATCCACTGGCAGAGGAAATTTTGCGCGGGAATATTCAGAACAACTCGCGGGTAACAGTCGAGGCCAACAAGAAACGGGATGCACTAACCTTCAAGGGTGAGCTAGCAACTGTCGACGAAAATACGAATGACTAAGGCGTCTTTGCCTGACTGAACTACACATCAACCCCGGATTCCCTGCACAGGAATTCGGGGATTGATTTTTTTAGAGACGACAAATAATCTTCGCCCTTTTCCGGCCCGCCCGGGACGAAGCCGAATGGAGAGATAGCATGCGAAAAATTGCCACTTTTGAAGAGCGCCTTTCAGACTGGACTACCGAGGCGATGAAGTCGGTTTTTAGTTTGAGTGATACGGATATTCATCTGGGCGTTTCGCCTACCAACAATGACAAGTTTGGGGACTATCAATGCAATGCGGCGATGGAACTGGCCCGAACATTGAAGAAAGCACCCCGGCAGATTGCGCAAGAGTTTGCTGATGCAGCGACCTTGCCGGATTTTGTAGAAAAGATAGAAATAGCAGGGCCTGGTTTTATCAATTTCTTTATTAGTGACTCCGCGTTGTCTAAACAGATGGAGGCTGTGGAAAAAGATCCGTATCTTGGTGTGGAACAGGCAGGGGAGGGGAAGACGGTTATTATCGACTATTCCAGCCCGAACGTCGCCAAGCCAATGCACATCGGACATATCCGTTCTACGGTGATCGGAAATGCAATTGATCGCCTCTTTCGTTTCCGTGGCTACAACGTGATCGCAGACAACCACCTTGGCGACTGGGGAACCCAGTTTGGGTTGATGCTGGTTGGCTTTCGTGAATTTGTCGACGAGCTGGCTTTGAACGAGGCGCCGGTCGAGGAACTGGAACGCATTTATGTTCAGAGCTACAACAAGTCCAAGGAAGATGAAACCTGGCGGGAAAAAGCCAAGGCCGAGTTGGTGAAACTGCAGCAAGGCAATGCTGAAAACCGCGCGCTATGGGAACGGTTTATCGAGCTCTCCATCGAAGAGTTCAACACGATTTATGATCGCCTTGACGTGAGATTTGACCTCTACCGCGGGGAGAGTTTCTATAACGATCGCCTCGCAAAAACTATCGAGATGCTCGAGCAGAAGGGAATGGCCACGGAGAGTGAGGGCGCGTTGATTGTCGACCTCGAAGACGACGGGATGCCTGTCTGCATTGTGCGCAAGAGCGACGGCGGATACAACTATGCCACCACCGATCTGGCCACGGTTGAGGCTCGTATTGAGGAGTTTGCTCCTGAACGAATCATCTATGTGACCGACGAGCGTCAGCAACTTCACTTTAAGCAGTTCTTTACCATCTCGAAAAAGCTTGGGATGGATGCCAACCTTGTACACGTATGGTTTGGCTTGATGCGGTTGCCGGAAGCGACCTTTTCCACGCGCGAGGGGAATGTGATCAAGCTCGCAGCTCTACTGGACGAGGCTGAGGCGCGGGCTCTTCAAATGGTAAAATCCAGCAGCCCGGAAATGCCGGAGGAGCAACAAAAGGATCTGGCCAGAGCCATTGGAATTGGCGCGATAAAATACACAGATCTTAGCCAAAACCCGCAAAGCCTTGTTACTTTCACCTGGGAAAAAGCGTTGAATATGGAAGGCAATTCCGCGCCGTATCTCCAGTATGCGTATGCTCGGATTTCATCGGTTTACGATAAGTTTCATGAACAGTTCCCCGCGGTTAAACTCGATGAATGTTCAATACATATTGAACATCAGATAGAGCGCAAACTGGCGATCAAGATTTCAAGATTTCCGGCTGCAGTACGTGCCGCCGCAGAAAACTATCGTCCCAATATACTAGCGGACTATCTTTACGACCTCGCGCAGATCTACAGTAGCTTCTATCAGAATGTTCCGTTCCTGAAAGCGAAGGAAGGGGTTCGGGAGAGTCGAATTCGTCTCTGCCGTGTAACAGCCCAGATTCTAAAGCAAGGACTTTCCTTGCTTGGCATCGAAACACGCGAACGAATCTAGCCAGAACCGTTTTTACATCGGCATCAAAATGGCCAGTGATGCGTGCAGGTAAACAACTGCCTGAGAATTCAAAAAACGGAACGGACCTGTATCATTTTAAATTTCTCCCAGCCGTGTGGGTTAGGCAAACATCATTTGAGAACGCGTTAGTTTTGCTGACTAAGGCGAGCACAAGATTGGGTGCTCACGATGGGCCACGCATTCGCCATGCATAACGTGCCGCCAAATATAGATTGTTCATCACAATGCATGGCGGCGTCTCGCCTTTGACATAAGCGCGATGTTCTGTTCCTAAAAACACCTACATAATCCAAAACACTCAGCGCAGCCTTGCGTTTAGG
>JBNKSB010000258.1:0-15548 GCA_050297095.1 Pontiella sp.
GAGTTCCTATGAGGGGATATTCTTTGGGCTGATGGCTACTTTGAAGAGTCAATTGGTGTTTCGGATGAGCGAATGATACGACGGTGTTTTCGATAGCAAAAGCGTGGCTAGCAGATTATGAAGCGGCCCTGAAGTCCTGGACTTCAGTCCGGGGAGTGATTCGTTTCCTGGATCGTTGGACCCGAGGGCTCTCGATGTTTCTTTTATTGCCTGGATTCATGGGATATGCTGATCGAACGCATTGCGGATGGGCACTGATAGATAGTTAATTGGTATTTAAATACCAAAATAGATTGAAATATATCTATTCGGGTGCAATAAATCGGATGCTTTAAATATGATTAATACACTCAATGTATTAAGTGTATGATGCAATAGAGGGAGACGCTGAGTCATGGCTAAGGAAAAGATCAAGGTCGAGTTGCCGACGGATGACTATTACGAGGCCGAAGTAGCATGCCGCAACGCGTGCCCCGTCAAGACCGATGCCCGGGGATATTTAATGGCCACGGTTGCGGGGGACTTCAAAAAAGCCTATGCCATTTCCCGTGCGACCAACCCCTTTGCTTCCATCTGCGGAAAGGTGTGCGGTGCACCCTGTGAAAAGGGATGCCGCCGCTCCGATGTCGACGAGGCGATTGTTATTCGCAACATCAAGGGCTACCTGACCGACAAGCACGGTCCGGAAACCGGAGATTTACGAACCCCGTTAACCTATTCGATCGCTCCCGGCTCTGTTGAGCCTGAACTTAATGGGAAATCGGTTGGTGTCATTGGCGGCGGATGTGCCGGGTATACCTGTGCGCACGATTTGGCCCGACTGGGGTACAGCGTCACCATCTACGAGCGCTGGGAACGGTCCGGAGGCCAGCTGGTGCAGGGGGTTCCGATCAACCGGCTTTCGCGCAAGGTGGTAGCCGACGAACTAGCCTCCATCGAGAGTTTTAAGAATATCGAGGTGAAGAACGGTGTCGATGTGGGTAGCGATATCACCTTCAAGGAACTTGAAGAAAAGCATGACGCTGTGTTCATTGGCGTCGGTCTTTCACGCGGACGCAAAATTCCCATTCCCAATGCCGACCACGATGATACGCATATCGGACTGCAATTCCTCTTCGATTTCAACATGCGCGAAAAATGGGATCTGACATCCACGCGTTCCATAGTAATCGGCGGCGGCGACGTGGCTTTCGATGTCGCCCGCTCCGCATTGCGTTGCGGCTCGCCGGAGGTGCAGCTGGCCTGCCTCGAGCGCGAGCACCTTGGCGAAATGACCGGATCGTCCGATGAGCGCGAAGGCGGCCGACGGGAAGGCGTGGTCATTAATGATGGGTGGGGACCGAAAGAAGTTGTTGTGGAAAACGGCAGGATCAAGGGTCTGCTTGTCAGCAAGGTGATTCGTGTTTTCGATGAAGAAGGGAAATTTTCACCTCAGATGGAGGAGGAAACCCGACTGATTGAAGGCGATGCGGTTTTCTTCGCAGTCGGCCAGGTTTCAAACCTTGAGTTTCTCGAAGGTACCGGAGTTGAAGTCACGGAGCGCGGCTTGGTCAAGATTGTCAGCGAAGAAACCTGGCAGACCAACAAGCCGAATGTGTTTGCCGCTGGCGACATCGCCCTTGGTCCGAAACTTTTCATCAATGCGGTCGCAACCGGCAGCCAGGCCGCCATGGGCATACACGCCTATCTTTCCGGCGGCGAACCCATGAAACTGAAGCGCAAGTTGACCTTTACCGATCTGGATAGCTATGAGCGCGGATCCGTTTATGTGGACGACGAACGCGAGGAGCGCGAAGAACTGCCGGTCAAGCCGGCGGAGGATCCGGAATTCAATACGACCGTGGAATACCCCGACGAGAAAGCAAAGGAACAGTCGGCCCGCTGCCTGGAGTGCCACATCCATCCCACGTTTGAGGGGGATATCTGTATCCTCTGCGGCGGGTGCGTGGATGTCTGCCCGTCCTACTGTTTGTCAATGAAAACGATTGATCGTGTGGATGGCGGTGACGACTTAAAGAAGTTGGCAGAAGAGGAGTTTGGCGATATGGCGGTTGCTGAGGCGGAAGGATCGGTCATGCTTTTCGATCCGCTCAAGTGCATTCGTTGTGGCATGTGTGCACAAAAATGTCCAACCGGCTCCTGCAAAATGTCGGTGAACAGTTTCGAGGATTGCTTTGCGTAATGAAGTGTAGATTGCGACACGGTTAAGAAGACGTATTGGTAATACATCATGAGCCCTATTATTTGGATGACCATTATACTGCTGATAACGACCACCCTGTTGGGATTTATCTTTTTTCTGCTATTTCGCTGGGCCGTCAAAGATGGGCAGTTCGATGATCCGGAAGAAGCAAAGTACGTGATTTTTCGCGAAGAGGAAAAGCATGCGAATGGAGGACAGAAGTAACATGGAAAAAAAAGAGAAAACGGGCACCAGCCGCCGTGAACTGATTACGTTGGGGTCGGCTTTCGGTCTGCTTGGCCTGGTGGCCGCAGGAACGGGCGGTGCGTTGTTCAAATACATGTTCCCAGTGGTCACCTACGGTACGCCAAAGAAATTTCTGGTGCCGGTGGAAGATCTTCCGGAAGTGGGGGATGAACTGATTTTTGAAGACCAAAAGGTTATTTTGCGCAGGCAGTCCGAGGATGAAGTCGCGGCCATTTCGCTGGTTTGCACCCATCTTGGTTGCACTGTGAATCGCGTTGAAACCGGCTTCCAGTGCCCGTGCCACGGATCGCAGTACGATTCCGACGGCATTGTCGTCGGTGGCCCCGCACCCAAAACCTTGCATTGGTTGTCGGCCAAACGCGTGCCCGGAAACCAGATCGAGATCGATTCCGGAACCGATCTTCCGGAAGGCTCCTATCAATCCATAGCCTAGCCAGTCTTGTTCCAAAGGGGGAATAAACAATGAATGAGTTAAAGGAAAAGGTCAGGGAGTTCGGCGACAAGCTATACTACTCGATCTTCCGCCACCGTTTCGACAACACCGGGCTGACCAAGTCCAAGATTATGTTCAGCAATGTGATGCTGCACATTCAGCCGGTTAAAATCCACAAGCGCAGTGTAAAGTTCAAAACCACCATGGGGCTGGGGCTGATCACCTTCTACCTGTTTCTTATCCTAACCGCGACGGGTATCATGCTCATGTTCCACTATGTGCCCTCCACGGCACTGGGGCCGGACGGATTCCCGGATGCTTATAGCCGCATGCTGAATCTTCGCAGCAATGTTTTCTGGGGCGGTTTTGTTCGTAACATGCACCGCTGGGCGGCCCATGGCATGGTGGCGTTCGTCGCGTTGCACATGTTGCGTGTCTACCTCGCCGGCGCGCATCGTGGCGGCCGCGAGTTCAACTGGGTGGTTGGTTGCATTCTAGGACTGTTGACGGTGTTCCTCTCCTATACCGGCTACTTGCTGCCATGGGACCAGCTGGCCTTCTGGGGAGTGAAGGTAGGTACCGAAATTGCCAAGATCGCTCCCGGTGGAGCGATTATTCGCGGCATCCTTCTGGGTGACACCGATGTGGGAGGGGAGGCGCTTATCCGTTTTTATGTCCTTCATGTCGCTGTGCTACCCCTGATCATGACTTCGTTGATTGCTGTCCACTTTTTCCGCATTCGCAAGGATGGCGGGCTAGCCCGCCCGGCCGACACCTCCAAGGAGAAACAAATTCCCGACGAAGAATTCGGCACGGTGAAAAACAATTCCGTATTCAAGTCGGCCCGTAGCTATAAGCTGGTGGAAATCGTAAAGGGCAAGGAGCCCAAAGTGAATGAAGAGGTGAGCCAGATGATGTTTGCCTGGCCGAAGCTGATCATCCGCGAATTGATTGTTCTGCTCGGTGTGGTGGCCTTTCTGAGCATTATTTCCGTCTTCTTCGATGCGCCGCTTGAAGGGCCTGCCGATCCGAACCATCCGACCAATCCCTCGAAGGCCCCGTGGTACTTCCTCGGCCTGCAGGAGCTGGTCAGTTACAATGGATTCATCGGCGGGATTGTCATTCCGGGCATTCTGGCGGCAGGAACCATGGTGCTGCCCTATGTGGAAATGTTTTTCGAGACCTTTACAAAGACATGGAAAACCAACGTTCCAGGGGTTTGGTTTGCCCGCGAGCGGAATCTGCTCAACGCGCTTTTCATCGGTATGTATATCTTTATGCTGGTACTGATCATTATCGGGGTCTACTTCCGCGGTGAAAACTGGGCGATTGTATACCCGTGGGAACATGTTGCAGGGGGAGGCCACTAGGATGATCAAGGATTATAGAATTCTGTTTTTGCTGGCGTTAATCGGCTTCGTGTTTTTCGGGATGTCCATCATCAAGGGATTGGATCAGGATTATCCAAAATACCAGAAGGAGTATTACGAGAAACTGGGTGCCGACGACTTTACGGTTGAAATCAATCAGGTGAACGTCAAGACGCCCGGCGCGATCATTGTCGACCGGTGCCAATCCTGTCATATCGGCGCTTCCAATCCCGACGCTGCTGGATTTGAACAACCGATTGCCGTGCATCCACCGATAGTTCCCGGTGTCGAAAAGGATCCGCATAACTTTACCGAAATCGGTTGCACGGTTTGCCATGATGGTAATGGCCGTGCACTGGAAATCCACGATGCGCATGGGCAATATCACGGCTGGCCGGCTCCTTTGCTGTCGGGCAAGGCCGCGCAGGCCAACTGCAACCGTTGCCACGCCATGGAAGGTGGAACCTTGGCTGGTGCCGAGGAATATGAAAAGGGACGCGACCTCTTTCTCGAAAAGGCATGCTGGGGCTGTCATACCATCGCGGGCATCTCCACGTCATCCCAGGCTCCCGAGTTGACCGATGCCGGCGGCAAGTTCAGTTTCCACTATCTGGTTGAATCCATCGAAGAACCAACAGCCAATATTGCGAATTCAAAGATGCCCAAGTTTGACTGGGTTCATGATGAAGAAACGGTTCACGCACTGGCCACCTACCTGAAGGGTCAGCAGAAGGACCGGCTTCGCTCTGAAGAGAGCGCTCCTATCGGATACAAAAAGCCGGCGTCCGATGTGGCACGCATCCAGAAGCCCAGCGTCGATGCCGGCCGCGCCCTGTTTGCCGGCGTGGACTACCAAGGTTCGATTGCCCGCGGCGGTTGTATCAACTGCCACTCCTTCAAGAATGAAGATGGCGATTTGTCGGGGGGCAGCGTAGGTCCCGATCTGACCTATGCAATTCGTGCCCGTGGCAAGCAGTATGTGAAAGACCACATCGTCAACGCCCGAATGCATGTGGCTGATTCGATTATGCCGACCTTCAAGGACTACCAGGATCCCGAACTGGACAGCTTGGTGATGTTCCTCTCCACGCTGGACTATCATATGGACAGTAAGGACGGCAAAAAACTATTCGCCAACTATTGCGTCTCCTGCCACGGCGAAAACCTGGATGGACGGGGACGTGTGGCCAAGATGCTCGATCCGCTTCCGCGCGATTTCCGACCGCAGTTTGTGGCTTCGTACGAAGAGCGTTTCAAGACCTCCATCCGCGAGGGCGTCAAGGGTACGGCCATGCCGCCGTGGAAGGAGATTCTCTCTGATAAGGAGATTGATGCGCTGATCCAGTATATTGAAGACGAGACCCTGAAGAAGAACAGCGGTTTCACCCGTATGGAGGTCAAGCTGCCGAAGGTGGGCGATCCTGAGCGGATGGATTTCAAGGGCAAGGGCAAAGTGCTGGAGCCGGGAGATCCGGATCGTGGTTATGTGGCCTTCCAGAAAAACTGCACCTCGTGCCATGGCAAACTGGCCAACGGGAAAGGACCCAATGCCTACCTGCTGGAACATCCGTTGCCGCGCGACTTGTTGAACAAGGCGTTCATGAACCAGCCTGATGTGACCGACGAGCGGCTCTATCAGTCGATCCTTCTGGGCGTTGCAGGCACACCGATGCCGGCTTGGGACAAGCTGAGCGACCAGACCATTCTGGATATCATTGCCTTTATCCGGGCCGAAACCACCGAGGAATCAAAGTAATGAAACAAGATACTGCTGCAAAAACGATGATCATTGCGTCCACCTGCTTTTTCGGGTTGGCGCTGACAATGGGGCTGCTGACTGCGCTGAAGTTTGTCGTTCCAACAGTGGGAGAGATTGAATATCTCTCCCTGCCGCGCGTGCGCATGATGCACACGAACATCAATCTGTTCGGCTGGTTGCTGCAGGCGGATATGGGCCTGCTACTGTGGATCCTGCCTCGAATTTTGCACACCAAGCTCTTTTCCGAAAAACTGGGTGTCTTTACGGGCATTGTCTACAACATTGCCGTACTCTGTGGGTTTGCATCCATTATGCTGGGGCATGTTAAAAACGTTGAATACGGGGAGATTCCTCCTCCGTTCGACTATTTGATCGCCGTGTGCTGGGTGTGCTTCCTGATCAACGTGGTCGGAACGATCGCTACGCGCAAGGTGAAGTACCTGTATGTTACGGTGTGGTATGCCTTGGGATCGGTCATCTGGACGACCTTCGTATACCTGACCGGAAACATGTTCAGCCAGTTGCCGATGGTTACCGGCGTCAACCAGGCCAACTTGATCTGGTTCTACGTCCATAATGCGGTCGGCCTGATCTTTACCCCGCTCGGCGTGGCGATAGCCTACTACATGATTCCCAAGCAGCTGGATACTCCGATCTACTCGCACAAGCTCAGTATGGTCGGTTTCTGGGTGATTTCCTTTGTATATGTCTGGACGGGAGCCCACCACATGCTTCATGGGCCGGAGCCGTACTGGTTGCAGACGGTGTCCATTATCTTTTCTTGGAGTCTGATTATTCCGGTGATGGCGGTGATCACCAACTTTTTCGGGACTTTTGCGACGGCGCCGCGCGGAACACGCATGAAGGGACCCATTCCCAAGCTTCTGATGATGGGGACCGTGTACTATATCTTTACCTGCCTCCAGGGCCCGTTCCAGGCGATCCGTCCAGTCAACGAAATCGTCAGCAAGACCGACTGGGTGGTCGGGCACGCCCACATGGCATTGTTTGGGGCGTTTTCATACTACGCCATGGCCGGAATCTACTACGTGGTACCCATGCTGGCAGGAAGAAAGCTCTACTCGGAAAAAATGGGTGACTTGCAGTTCTGGATCATGACACTAGCCAGCATCCCGTTCTTTGCCGTGCTGTGGATTTCAGGCGTTGTGCAGGGCTATGCCTGGCTGAATCCGGAAAATTCTTTTGTTGAAACTCTCGAAGCCATCCGGCATGCACATATTATGCGCTTTGCCACCGGCGGCTTCATTTTCCTGGCCTACTTCCTGTTCCTGTACAACATCCTACAGACTTTTTTCGGGAAGTATCACGATGAAGACGAACCTGAAAACGCGGTAGCAGGGTAGGGGGACGTAGAATGAAAATGGATATTGAGAAGAGTTTGATCTGGACCGCCATAGGTGCTTTCGTCCTGTTTTCCATCGGAGCCGTCATGACCACTATAGTGCCGCCGCTGATCAACCCGGAAATGTACACCTCCGGCGACCATCCCGTCCATGAGTACACGGAGCAGGAAATGCGTGGTATGGCGATTTATAAGCGCGAGGGGTGCGTCTACTGCCATACCCAGCAGGTTCGCCACCTCGATTCGGACGAGCGCCGCTATGGCTGGCGTCTGGTCAACGCTCCACCTTCCGAATCGTGGGAATATGTGAACGACAAATGGCACTTTCTGGGAACCAAGCGTACGGGGCCCGATCTCGGGCGCGTCGGGGGTAAGTATTCGTCGGAATGGCACTGGGCGCATTTCAAGGATCCGCGCAACATGGGTGAAAAGTTCCGTCGGAAGGATATTTACCGGAAAGCGTCGATCATGCCTTCATTCGCCTACCTGTCGGATGAAGATATCAAGGATTTGACTGCCTACATCCAGACGCTGGGACGTAACAAGAACTGGCGCGTGGATGAAAATGGAAACCCGCTGAACGACTACGAAAAATAGACCGGCGAGGAAAAATCATGAGCGAAAAAGAAAACAAAGATGATATGCTCGAAACGACTACCGAGATCAAGCAGGGCCATGCGGCGATCGGCAAGTTTAACCTCGCGATCATCGTCATCCTAACCATTGTCTGCCTGGTGTACCTCTTTACGCATCTGGCATCACCGTGGAAGTAGCGCAGTGAGCGTGTTTTTCCGGATTCCCGTGTGGAATTCCTGGAAAAAACGCTAGGCAGGATTTAAATGGCTGGGTCTAAATATTCAAAGCGTCGGCGCATTGTCCAGACTCTGAGTGTGCTGGCTCTGGCCAGCATTCCTTTGCGCATATTTTGCGTGGATCTTGAGTCCGACGTCATCCGTTTCTATGGTATGGAATTTGGGATGGCGACCATGTTCTACCCGCTGTTTGCCGTGGTGGGTGTTTTAATGTATGTGGTGTTCCTCTCGATGAAGAAGGGGCGGATCTTCTGTTCGCATATGTGCCCGATGCACATGTTTCTCGAGATCGTCAACAGCCCCACCAACAAGAAATCAGACCGCCGGCCAGCGCTGGTTTGGCTTTTAGGGACTGCGTTTTCGCTTTTTCTCACCGAAGTCATCCTGTCGTTTTTTCAGCCGATAACCCGGCAGGTCACGCTGATTTCCGAAGGGAACTGGGCGTTGATCGGAATCGGATCGGCCATCTTTCTGGGTTTCATGGGTCTGCTCATCCATTACCAAGAGCACTTCTGCAAGAGGGGCTGCCCCTATGCGCTGATCCAGATGCTGCTACAGTCGGACAGCACCCGCTATATGAAGTTTTCCAATGCTGAAAAAAGCTGTACCAACTGTCGTGGATGCGACGACATCTGCCCGTTTAACCTGCGGGCCCGCTTTGAAAGCCAGGGCCCCGATTGCACCAATTGCAACCTTTGTTCGGAGGCCTGCACCAATGAGCTGGGAGAGGGGAATACGCTCTTCCGGTTTGAAGATCCTCAGCCGGAATTATCCGCTGAACAATAGCGAACAGGCCGGTCCGGTGCGGACAGCGCCTGTATTCATCTTAAATGATTCTGCAATCACGCTTTGTCGACATTGAAATTGCTGGAATTGATGATAGTGTAGTACATCATTATGAGCGAACTAATCGGAGCCATCGTTGCTGGAACCCTATTTGGCTGGGCCGCCATTCCGCATTGCTATGCCATGTGCGGCCCGTTGCATGTATCTGTTTGCGCGATGCACCGCGAGCAAAGCCTGAAGGCGCTTTCGTTGTTCAATTTGGGACGTATCGCCGGCTATACGCTGGCCGGCATTTTGTTCGGGACCTTCGGGGCCTTCATTAATCTTGGTGCAGCACATGCCTGTTGCCAGACGGAGGGCATGAAGCTACGTGGCATGGTGCTTTCGCTCCTGTTTCCCGGCGTCATGATGTTCTTTATCGCGATCTACGCCTTCCGCAAGAAGGGATTGCGCGCTCCAAAGAACAGCTGGCTTTCGCGATTTTTCAGCGGTGGGCTGGGCAAGTTGACCGCTGGAGGGGCCTGCACGACGCTGATTCCTTGCGGCATGCTGTACGCCGCCTTCGCCATGGCGGTTGGCATGGGACGCTGGTATCTTGGCGGGGCGTTCATGTTGGCATTTGTGATTACGCAGACCTTTTTCATGCAGCTGGGTATTTCATTGGGTCGACTGGTGGATAAGAAGTGGGGTGCCCGTTTTGAGAAAGCCTTTCCGTGGCTCTGCCTGTCCATTGGTCTATTCTACATTATTCTGTTTCTGAAGAAGCTGAATGGCTGAACACTGCATAGTCTGCAATCGGAGTGTGCCCGGCGGGGATGGGGATTTCTGCTGCCCGGGGTGTGCTGCCGTTTATACCATTGTAGGCAAGATGGAGTTGGATGGGGCGGAACGTGACGAACGCATAGCCCAACTGCTTGAAGGGGTTTTTCCTGGGGGCGAAGATATCGAGAGTGCTACCGACGCCCCGATCGAACATGGACAGGAACTTTGCTTTCTTGTCGGTGGAATGGTTTGTCCAGCCTGCTCGTGGCTTGTTCACAATAGTCTTGGGAAACTTGCGGGCGTTGGAGGCGTAAACCTTAACTTTATCGCGGAAACCTGTACCTTGATCTACAATCCGATGATCCTCGGGAAGGATGAGATTGCCGCGAATGTTGAAAAGCTGGGATACCGGTATTACGAAGGTGACGAAGTCCGCCGGAATGGTTTTGATTATTTCCGGTTCGGGGCCGGCTGGTTCTTTGCGCTGAACAACATGATGCTTTCCTTCGTCGTCTATTCGGCGGAGAGCTGGGATGTCCCTGATGCCATGCGCCTGCTCTGTTCGGCACTGCTTGCCCTCTTTGGCACCTTGGTTCCGCTCTACGCCGCCCGAAACACGATGGTCATGGGCTTGCGCCAAATAGTCATACGCCAGTTCCGCATGGAAAGTCTGGTCGTACTCTCTACATCCGCGGCTTGGGTGTATTCGCTCTATTCAATGCTCACCGGGGATTTTGCGCGGCTCTATTTCGATGTGGTTGCGTTGCTGCTGATGCTCATTGAAACCGGAAACCTTATTTCCGGAAGCTTCTACAAGAAGCTGAGTCAACGCGTCGGTTCGCTTTCGTGGCAGCTGCCTAAAAAAGCAAGGGTTTCCGCTGATGATTACGCCTTGGTGGATGAGCTTTCACCGGGACGGGAATTCATTGTTTTACGGGGCGAAATTGTTCCGACCGACGGCATTCTAATGGGCGTTGCCGAATTTGATTTTAGTCTGATAACAGGGGAGTCGCATGGCGTAGCGTTGGAGCAGGGCCACTATGTGGGGGCCGGCGCCAAACTGTTGACGGATCAAGCAGTTCTCGCGGTTCCCGCAACCGGACGCAACAACCTGATTCAGCGCATCGTGGAAAGTACAATTGAAGCCTTCAACACCCGCAAGGAACAACTTTCATTTGGCGACCGTATCAGCCAGGTGTTTGTCCCTGTCGTAATCGGGGTTGCCTTGCTGGTCGGCGTGGGGAACGTGCTATTCGGAGCGCGCGACGAGGCGGTTATCCGGATGTTGAGCGTTTTGATTGTGGCGTGTCCGTGTGCTTTCGGGATTGCGGAACCGCTGGTTTTGACTTCGGCCATAGAAAAGGTGCGGAAACTGGGCATTCAAATCTTCAATGGTGCAGTGCTTTCGCTAAAGCCTTCGGTGGTGGTTTTCGATAAAACCGGCACACTGACGCGAGGAGTGCCCGACGTGCATGAAATCGTGTGGCTGGTCGATGAGAACCCGGCGCTACTGGATATTTTAGCGTCATTGGAAAACGGGATCGAACATCCAATCGCACGGGCATTGGCCGGCGTTGGAGTCCCTAAGAACATCGCGAATCGTTCGGTTTCGCGTACCGTAATTGCGGCAGAGGTTTCAGGGAAGCGTTACATGGCTGGAAGCACCGATCTTTATCCCGGCGTCACCATTCCGGCCAGCATGCAGAATTCAACCATTGTTAAGTTTGGTGATGATGAACAATGCTTCCTCGTGGTTGGCTTGCGCGATACGGTTCGAGAGGATGTCGCCGGCTTGGTTGAGGAGCTGCAAAGTGATGGCGTGGAGCCGTATGTTTTTTCTGGAGATCGACAAGCGGTGGTACGGCAGGTTGCCGAGGAACTGGGCATTACGAATTATCGTGGAGAGATGGGTAGCGGCGACAAGCAAAGCGAAATTGCAGAGCTGCAAGGGCAGGGTAAGACCATCATGATGGTCGGCGATGGGATAAATGATGCGCAGGCGCTGGCAGCCGCGGATTTTGGGTTGGCGGTTTTCTCCGGACAGATTCCTGCCAAAATGAGCGCTGATGGAGTTTTTATGGTTCCCGAAATAGGACGTTTGCGTGATCTTCCTCCCATGCAACGCAAGGTGCGTCACAAAATCCGGCTCAACTATGGCTGGGCATTCCTCTATAATATTGTCGGCATGGGGTTGGCCGGAATCGGTTGGTTGTCTCCCAAATACTGCGCCGCCGGGATGGTGTTCTCCAATCTGGTGGTGATCTTCAACTCCATGTATGGAATGGGGGTCGCCTCAAAACCGCCCAAACGGAGTTGCCGAGTTTAGTATCCTTGTGCGATCTCAAACATGCAGATGCTACCGGCGATGGCGGCGTTGAGGGATTCGCATTCGGGCCGGAGGGGAATCGTGACCTTTTTGGAGGCGCGTTGCATGAGCGCGTCACTCACGCCATGGGCTTCGGAGCCGATCACGAGAATGGTTTTTTCACCAAAGGTTGCATTATAAAGATTTTCTCCGCCAAGGCCTGTGGTGACGCATAGTTCGAATCCGGCGGACTGGAGATGGTTTATTTCGAGGTCGCCGATGTGCCACAGGTTGCAAAATGCAAAGGTGCCCATGGAGGAACGAACGACCTTGGGGTTGCAGGGTTCGACGCAATCACCGTATAGCAGGACTCCGTTGAATCCTGCGCCGACAGCGGAACGAATGAGTGTGCCGAGGTTGCCCGGATCACGGAGATGGTCCACTAACAGAAAGTTTCCCTTTGGGGGTATGGAAAAGGACAGGGGCGATTGTTTAACAATTCCGAGAATGCCTTGGGCGTTTTTAACGTCGGATACCTTCTCAAATAGGTGGTCGGGCAATAGCACGGTTTCAAGAGTTTCCGGCAGGCGAGGATCATTGACCCATTCCGGGGCTATGACGAGCGTTTCCATCGTGTATTGCCTGCTTTCGTGGTGGAGCAGGGTCTCGATCCCACGCCATCCTTCAATGATGAAGGACTGGCTCTCACTTCGTGTCTTCTTTGAAGTGGACAAGGCGCGCAGATGCTTAACAAATGGATTGGTGGCAGAGGTTATTTCCCGCATGGGATCTTCCTTTTCAACTTCTTCATCTCAAGAGCTTGGAAATTAGCGGAGGCGCAATTAGCATGGCGAGAATTTTACGAAAGAAACCATGATCGACGATGTCTTGTTAAATCAATTTCCGGAATCGGCCGTTGTCGTGCAGGAAGCCCCGTTGTGCGACTACACGACCTTTAAGCTTGGCGGAACCTGTCCGGCTCTTATTGATTGCCCAACGGCAGAGGTCCTAAGCCTGGTGGCGCAGATCCTCGTGAGGGAGGAGATCGAATACATAGTCATTGGACAGGGATCGAATCTCTTGGTTTCGGATCGGGGTATCGGGGTGGTGGTGTTGCGCTACTGCGCCGAAGAAAATCCCAATGTATCCGTTGATGGTTGCCATCTGGTGGTTTCGGGAAACACCCTGCTGGATGATCTGGCCCGTCTTTCGATTGATGCAGGAGTCGGAGATATCTCGTTTTGCAGCGGGATTCCCGGAACTGTTGGCGGCGCGATTGCCGGCAATGCCGGGGCGTTCGGGAAACAGATTGGTGACGTGGTGGAATCGGTTCGCTTGATGGATTTAGATGGATCCATTCGGCGCGCAACGGCCATGGAATTGGGATTTGAATACCGCTCTTCGGTTTTAAAGCAGACCGGATCCGTTGTACTGGATGCGGTTTTGAGTCTGGATGCATGCGATCCTGACGCCATGCATGCAGAACGCGAACAAATCATGGCATTGCGGCATTCCAAGCATCCCGACTGGAGGGCCACTCCCTGCGCTGGAAGCGTGTTCCGCAATATTGAGCCGACCTCGGCGGCGGAGCGACGGCAGGCGGCGGGCTGGTTTTTGGAGCAGGCCGGCGCGAAGGATTTCAAGGTAGGCGGTGCGCGACTATTTAAAAAACATGCCAATATCATTGTCGCGGATACCGATGCAACGGCTAAGGACGTCTACCAGTTGTCTGAACGCATGATCGAAGCAGTTCGCAATAAGTTTGGCTTTGATCTCGTGCGGGAAATAAAGCTGTTGGGGGAATTCTAGTGGAACAGATCCGCATCGGGGTAAGCTCATGCCTGTTGGGCGAAAAGGTACGATACGACGGACAGCATAAACACGACAGCTACATCGCAGGCATTCTTTCGCAGTGGTTTGAATTCGTACCGGTCTGCCCTGAATTTGAGTTGGGATTGGGCGTTCCACGCGAACCGATGCGGCTGGAAGGCGACCCCGACCATCCGCGGTTAGTCACCATTAAGACCCGCCGGGATCTCACCGGCGCAATGCAGACCTGGTGCGACCAGCGCGTAGAAAACTTGGAAAAGGAAAACCTGTGCGGCTTCATTTTTAAAAGCAAGTCGCCCAGCAGTGGCATGGAGCGGGTCAAGGTCTATCCGGAAAACGGCGGCATGCCGGTAAAGCAGGGCCGTGGCCTGTTCGCGCGCGCGTTCATGGACCATTTTCCATATCTGCCCGTGGAAGAGGAGGGCCGTTTGCATGATTCCGCCTTGCGCGAAAATTTTATTGAACGCGTTTTCACCCTTAAGCGATGGCGGGAAATGCTGGCAAAAGACTCCAGCCGTAGCGGGCTGGTCAAGTTCCATGAACAGCACAAGTATCTTTTGATGGCGCACAGCATTCCGCACTATCGCGAGCTGGGGCGAATTGTTGCTGGTATGAAAGGGCAACGGCTGCCTCGGATTCAGGCGGACTACCATGACCGGATGATGAAGGCCTTGGCGCTGCGAGCTACCGTTAAGAAGCATGTCAACGTATTGCAGCATATGGCTGGCTACTTCAAGAAACAGTTGGAGGCGGACGAGAAAAAGGAGCTGCAGGAAGTGATTGGACGTTATCGCGACGGCTATGTTCCGCTGATCGTGCCCGTCACGATCATCAACCATTATGTCCGCAAATATGATCAACCCTATCTGAAGAGCCAGTATTATCTGAACCCGCATCCGATCGAGTTGCAATTGCGCAATCAGGTCTATTAACGGATCCGCCACGTGCTTTTCTTTTGCATCGGTTTCTGATAGAAAAGAAGTACACAAAGAAGGAGATCTCCATGCCGATACGAGAATATAGCGCCGTCGACCCCAAGGAGGGTTGTGACCACTGCCGGAAAGGCTTTGAGCGCGTGGAGGGAGTCGAGGCCGAGCCGTTGAAAACCTGCCCTCGTTGCGGTGCCAGAGTGGAACGGCAGCTTTCGGCTCCACGTGTTGGCCGTTCGGAGAGCGGGTTGCACGATCGCGCCAAAAGTGCGGGCTTTACGACCTACAAGAAAACCGGCAAGGGTGAGTACGAGAAAAAATATTGATGGGCTGAATGGATAAACTGGACGGTCAGATTGAAAGGGTCGTTTTCCGGAACGAGGAAAACGGCTTTTGTGTATTGCGGGTCAAGGTTCGCGGGCACAAGGATTTGGTTACGGTCACAGGCACCACCTCTACGGTAAGTGCCGGAGAATGGATGGCCGCCGATGGCGAGTGGCTGATGGATCCGCGCCATGGCCGCCAGTTCAAGGCGGACAAGATGCGCATGTCCCAACCTGACACGCTGGAGGGCATCGAAAAATATCTGGCGTCGGGCATGGTAAAAGGCATCGGCAAGGAATATGCCGCACGGTTGGTCCGGGAGTTCGGACGCGACGTCTTCGACGTCATCGAAAACTCTTCGGCCAAGCTCCAGAAGGTGGCTGGCATCGGCAAACAACGTCGGGAAAACATAAAGAAGGCATGGGA
>JBNKSB010000259.1:0-6684 GCA_050297095.1 Pontiella sp.
TAGAGAATAAAAAGTGCGACTCCGATGGCCATCCAGCCATCCAACGCTCCCCAGCCCATCTTTGCACAGGCCAGCGCCACCACAACCATGAGCGTGCAAACGATGTCGAACGTGTGGTTCCAGGCATCCGCCTCCAGGGTATGGGACCGTGTCATGACGGCTAGTCTACGGGCGAATATCGCCATCCAGCTCTTCACCACAACCGTGATTCCCACAGCGACCAACAACCACCCGGGCGCCTCGATTGGTTTGGGATGGATCAGGCGCATAATGCCCGACTGCGCCACCTCGATGCCCACGAGAATCAGCGCAATGGCCAAGACCAGCGTCGTAACCGCCTCGATCCTGCCATGACCGAAAGGATGCTTTTCATCGCGGGGCTTGCGCGACCATTGGAATCCGAGGGCAATCACCAAGCTGCTACCGACATCCGTAAGGTTGTTCGTGGCGTCGGCCAACATTGAGATGCTTCCCGAAACCAGTCCGAACCATCCTTTCGCTGCAGCCAGCAACACGCTTAGCGCCACACTCGTCCAACCGGCAAGGATTCCCAACCGGGTACGGTTTTCGCGGCTGTCCGGCGCAGCATCCGGGTCAAGAACCCGGCGCAGCAGCAATCCCATCAGCGGACACGGCATCGTTCGTTTCTCAGATCCTTGGGCGTTCTTTTCGATTACGGTTGGCACGTTTTTCCACTTCGTTCTCAGCATTCGTCATCCATGCCGATCGAGGCGGCATGGTTTGTCGACTCACGTCTCAGTACTTAATCGCCACGTTGCACGCTAACAACAAACAGGGCGCCCCGATCAACGGGACGCCCGAATGTATATCGTTTAATCAACCCAACGTCTACTGAACCTTTTCCTCCTTATGCCACATCAGCACAACCGGCGTAGCGACAAAGATGGATGAATAGGTACCCACCAGAATACCGATCAGCAGGGCCAGTGCAAAGTCATAGACGGCACCGCCTCCAAGCACCAGCAGCATGATGACCGTCAACAAGGTGGTCAACGACGTCAGCACGGTACGGCTGAGGGTTTGATTGATGGAGAGGTTGGCGATTTCCTTGTAGGATTTGCCCTTGACCAGCTTCAGGTCCTCGCGGATACGGTCGAAGACCACGATGGTGTCGTTGACCGAGTAACCGACAATGGTAAGCAGCGCCGCAATAATCGGCATGCTTAGCTCGCGGCCAAGCAGGCAGTAGACCCCTACGGTAATCAGAACGTCATGCGCAAGAGCCACGATGGCCCCCATGGCGAAGGCGAACTCGAACCGGATCGAAATGTAGATAATGATACCAACCAGCGACCAAACAATCGCGGCAATCCCCTTCTTCTTCAGTTCACTGCCGATCTGGGAACCCACGCTGTCGGTCTTGACAATTTCCGGATTGCCATCCATCGCCAAAACGATTTCCTGGGCCTTGCTTTCCGCCCCTTCCATCTCCTTGAGCTTCATGTCCAGAAGGTGCTTGTCACCTTCCTTGAGGGGGATCAGCGCGGCGCTTTCGAAGCCCCCTTGTGCCAACGCGTCACGAACCGTTTCAAGCGGCTGC
Source organism: Pontiella sp. (assembly GCA_050297095.1). GTDB lineage: Bacteria > Verrucomicrobiota > Kiritimatiellia > Kiritimatiellales > Pontiellaceae > Pontiella. The sequence continues at coordinate 1,562 of JBNKSB010000259.1, forward strand.
TCCTGATCGAACTTAAAGGTGGTCACGGTCCCGCCCGTAAAGTCGACGCCAAAGTTTGCTTCGCCCTTGTTGAGGAACCATGCCCAGGACCCGATAATCAGGGCCAGCGACAGGAATGCAGCAATCTTGCGGCCGCCAATAAAGTTGAAGGTCGCGTTCTGAAGGAAGGGGATGCTGTTCATCTTGATCGACTTCAGCATGCCTCCGTCTGCCAGCGTATTGAAGAACAGGCGGGTAATGACCAGTACGATAAACATGCTCACCAAAATACCCGCACTCAGCGTGACGGCAAAACCACGGATCGGACCGGATCCTTTCCAGAACAGGATAATGGCGGTCAGCAACGTGGTCACGTTAGCGTCCAAAATGGTGCTAAAGGCCTTGTTGTAGCCGGCATTGATGGCGCCGGAGATCGATTTCCCGACCTTCCATTCTTCGCGCATGCGCTCGAAGGTCAGCACGTTGGCATCCACAGCCATGCCGACCGTCAGAACGATGCCGGCGATGCCATAGAGCGTAAGGGTCGGTAAGCTGACCGCGCCCCCTTCCAGCGATCCGGAAATCACGCCGAGGAAACCGGCGGACAAGACCATGCCCACAGGCAGAAGCAGCAACACGAACACCAGCGAAAGGTCGGCAATCAGGCCCGGAATCAGATAATAGAGGAGCATAAAGACCACCACGGCAAGCGCACCCCAAACAATGGCTTGCTTGCCACTGCTGATGGAGTCCCGCCCCAAAGTCGGAGCCACCGTACGTTCTTCAACAATCTGAACACGGCCCGGCAGCGCGCCGGCACGCAATACATTCACCAGCTGTCGCGCTTCGCTCACGGTAAACGTGCCGGAAATACTGGCGCGGCCACCATAAATCGCTTCATTGATGTTGGGCGACGAATAAAGCGTATCGTCGAGAATGATCGCCAGTTGGCGGTTGACATTGGCTTCGGTTACCTGGCCGAACGCCTTTTTGCCTTCGCTGTTGAATTCCAGGGAAATTTCAGGGAAACCCGTCATCTGGTTGGGTTGCACCGAAGCATTCTCAATGGTATCGCCGCCAAGTTGCTGACGCTGTTCGATGTATTCCGGTCGGTAGATGGTGGAACCATCATCCAGCCGGTCCTTGCGCAACATGAAATCGGCGTATTTACCGCCAAATCCTTTCAGTCCTTCAAAGAATTCGCGCGTAAGCTCTTCGTCCGGCATGGATTCGCGGTCGCGAATATAAAACGGTCCCCCGGCGTCTTCCCCTGCCATCCTGAAGCCCGGCGGAATCTGTCCGGATGCCACCAACTCACGTACCCATGCCTCGCTATCTTCGGCCACGAGTTTAAAGTTCAATACGCCATCACGCATGATCTGGTTCTTGGCTTCCATGCGGGTCTTGGCGTCGGCTCCCGGCAAACGGACCACGATACGACTATCGCCTTCCGGATAGATTTCGGGCTCGGCGGTACCAAGCACGTCGATACGGTTGCGGATCATTTCAACCGCGCTATCCTGCACGTTCTTGATCTGTTTCTTCAGGTCCGATTCGGATATATCGTCAACGCTTGCATACTTGTCGTCGGCTTCGAGCATTTTCTGTCGGACATCGTCGGCATCGACTTCAACCACGAAGCTTGATCCACCCTTGAGGTCGAGTCCCAGCTTGATCTTGCCGCGCTTGATGACATGCCCCTGGTCGTCCTTGACATCCATCGGCGGAATGACCAGTGCGAGGGAGAAAAGAATCAGGAACCCAAGCAACAACCATTTCCAAAGTTTGTTCTTATCCATTGAAGTTGGCCTTTCTAGTTCGTTGATTCAACATCGGAGGGGGTTTCCCCCTTTTCCAGCAACTGGGAAATCGCGGTGCGCACTACCTCGATCTTGGTGTTTTCAGCAATGCGAACGATCAGGGTGCTCTCCTTGACGTTTACAACTTCGCCGATAATGCCACTGGTCAACATGACGCGGCATCCACTCTTGAGGTTGGAGATCATTTCCTTGCGCTCCTTCTCGCGGCGCTTCTGAGGACGGATCATGACAAAATACATAATGGCAAAGATTATGGCCATCATGCCAAACATGCCGAACGGCGATTGCTGTTGGCCGGCGGCGGCAGGTGCGGCCTCGGCAAGGGTCAACGGTAACAAATACATTTAATTGCTCTCCTTAACGTTTAACGTATGTTCCTCACAAATCATTCGATAGCCGGCATGAAACTCCTTGCGAAACGCATCGAAGGTTTCCTCCTCTATCGACTTCCTCATATCTCTCATAAATTCAAGATAGCAATGCAGGTTGTGCATCGTTACCAACCGCAGCCCCAGAATCTCACCCACGTTGAGCAGATGGCGCACATACGACCGGGTAAACGTCCGGCACGCATAGCAACGGCATCCTTCCTCCAACGGGCGCGGGTCCTCCTTATAGACCGCCGCCTTTACAGGGTAGCGTCCGCGCCGCGTCGAAACCGTACCGTTGCGCGCCTGCCGCGTCGGGATCACACAGTCGAACATGTCGACCCCGCGCGCTACCGACTCCACCATCTGGGCCATTTCTCCGACGCCCATCAGGTAGCGTGGCTTTTCCTGCGGCAGGTGGTGGACCGTATCGTCCACGCCACGCAAAATCAGCTCGTCGGGCTCCCCCACGCTCACACCGCCAATGGCGTAGCCGTCGAAATCCATCTCGACCAATGCCTTGGCGCACTCCTCGCGCAGCTCAGGAAACACGCTTCCTTGCGCAATACCGAAGAATAACTGGCCTTCCGCACGGGGCGCTTCCCTGCAAATAGCCGCCCAATCTAGGGTTCGGCGCACCGCTTTGCAAGCGTAATCCTTCTCGCACGGGTATGGCGGACATTCGTCGAAAACCATGGCGATATCCGACCCCAGTTTTCGCTGGATTTCCATCGACTCCTTTGGCCCGATAAAATGCTTCCGTCCGTCCGAATGCGACTGGAACGAAACGCCCTCGTCGGTGATCTTGTTCATGCTGCCGAGGCTGAACACCTGATAGCCGCCGCTATCGGTCAGAATCGCGCGGTCCCAGCCCATGAACCGGTGCAAGCCGCCCATGCGTTCCACCAAGTCCGGCCCGGGCCGATCGTTGAGGTGGTAGGTATTGCCCAGCAGGATTTCGCAGTCCATCTCCTCCATTTCGCGCGGCGTCATGCATTTTACGGTCGCCTGCGTGCCCACCGGCATAAACACCGGCGTCTCCACCGTGCCGTGTGCCGTATGCAACCGCCCCCGTCGCGCCTTGCACGAAGGGTCCGTCGCGAGGAGCTCAAATTTTCCAATTTCAGATTTCAAGTTTCAGGATTCCGGTTTCAGTGATTAAATGATTCAGTGGTTAAGCTTGTCGCACTCAAGCTGTTCTATAGTGCCTTTTATCTGGTGCCTGTTGCCTGGTCCTAACTCACATCCTCATAGAATTGAGCACGCGAAGTCTGTATGTAGGGAAGCAACCATAGGTAGCCGAACGGAACAATCATGCAGAGCAGCCCCCACCAGAAGAAACGCCAATGCAGGCAGAAATACTTCCATTTATTGCCCTTCATCATTTCCTTACTGCGGCGAATGGCTTCCAGCGGTCCGCAATCCTCGTCATCGGCAACAATGTAAAAGGCCATGGCATAGCGAAACGTCGCAATGATTCCGGGAATAACCAGCAAAAGCGTCCACAGCATGATGAACAGCGAATAGAGAAAATAGACGGCGAACGACTTCCAGAAGCGCCTGAATCCGATAAAAAAGAGTTCCATTCGTGCTTCACTCTCCTGCGCAATACCCAGGAAAAAGCCTCGGAACCCCACAATCACGGCTCCCGAAACCAGGATCTCTATCAACTGCATCACGGGATTTACCACATTCAGTCGGGATACAAACTCGGCTTGGGCGGAGGAAAGCGACGCACTCCCGAATACACATGCCGACAGCAAAAAAATGGCGAAGCTCCCGATCAGGAGGTAGTAAAGCACGTAGCCCACAATGGCTTTCCCCCAATTGCCCGAGAGAGACTCCCGCGCCTCCGCCATCAATTCCTTGTTGGAAGTATTGCCGAAGGAATCGCCCAACCTCGGAAGCGACAACTTGCTGTCATCTGCGAAATCATTCAATCCAGCCATCATCTATCCCCTTTTGCATAATCAAGGCACATATATTGCCTAAATTCCCGCTCAAACCAAGCCGGAAGATGCTGTCGGTTATAAACGTTGATTTCTCTGAGAGATATTGAGCCGATATCATCGGCAACCATCCAGCGCAGTTGATGGATTCTGAATCGCACCGATTCTTCAGAAAAACAGAAGAGTCTGCAACTGGAACGATGCCATTCCAGTTTTTGAGGTTACGGGCCACATTGGTCAGACGGCGGAAGCGGAACCCAATCAATCCCAGACTGCAGACTGGTTCGATACACTACGCAGTAGTTCAAGAAACGCCAGGGGAGCCAGCCTTTCGAGTTGGATGCCTCCATCCTCTACTAAAAGCCCCGGACATACATCAGAGCCATTCAACGGAGTGAGAAGGTCGACTTGAGACGGCGTAGCAAATAGATATATCTGTGCTGTTGACGACCAAGGACCTTCTTCGCAATGACGATCGGAGAACCGAACATCCTTATTTGAGCTCCACCTCCATTGTGCTGCCATGGTATTCCACTTCCCGCACTTCATCCTGCGCCGCTTCGATTCCCATGGCGGTATTGGGCGTGGCGAGCACAACCCGGTATTTACGTACCTTGACCATTTCCGGGAAACCGCCTTTGCGGTCGCCGATGGTCAGCGTGCGCGCAGCGTCGTCCCATTTCAGATCAACGGTGGCATACTGCCCCTTTTCATAGTCGTAGGTTTCGCCGTCGTCCTCGTAGATCGTGAAGGTGGCGTCGGCCCCGGGATAGATGCGGATTTCATACGGCGCATCCAGCTGCTCATCCACATACTGCATGGCCGGACTCATCGGCACGATGGACCCCGCACGGACATAGAGCGGGAAGATGTCCAGCGGGCACGGCCGTTCGATGTCCCGTCCGCCATCGATCTTTTCGTTGGTCCAGAAGTCATACCACGTGCCGGCTGGCAGGTAGGTTTTCACCCTATTATCCGGACCGGTATCGCCCGACGCCAATTCCTCG
>JBNKSB010000260.1:0-9420 GCA_050297095.1 Pontiella sp.
GAATGGCCCTGATCCTGATCCTGCTGGTAATAGTGGCAGTCTTGCAAAAAAAGCACGGCCGCTCGCAGGCAGGGCGAACGAACGAAGAGGCGACGCTCTTTGAAGGCATCGACCTGAATACCGTATCCGCGATTGATATTGTCGCCGGTTCGAATTCGGTTGCGCTGGCCAAGCCCGATGGCCAATGGAGCATTGCATCGCTCCATGGCTACCCGGCCGACTTTGGCAAGTTGGCCGAGACGATCCGCGAGACGGCGCAGGTCGAGCTTGGGACGCCAGTCCGGTCCGGCAACGTGGATTCTGCGGAGTATGGCTTCGGTACGGATGCGAAGAAGGTGGTGCTCAAGGCGGGCGACCAGACCGTCTCCACGGTCATGGTCGGTGCGCGCCGAAAGAGCTCCAACCCGGCCGGATATGCCAGCCAGTTCTTTATCCGCCTAGATGACGATCCGGAAATCTACATCGTCGACTACGACTTTGGATCCTTTTCGGAAACAGCCGAGGATTGGATGGACAAGCAGCTCGTCAGCGTCAACCCCGGCGATCTGGTCGAGATCAAGACCGATGACGTCGAGTTGAAACTGGATGGCACGTCATGGAAGCTGGCCGATCTCGATCCGGAGACCGAGGAGTTCCAGCCCGAGGTCGCCAACCGGCTACGTTCGGACTTGCAGTATCTATCCTGCGATACCGTGGCCGATCCGGCCAGGTCCGATGAAGAACTGGGCTTTAACGATCCCGAGCATTACACGGTCAAGACCCGCGACGGCTTCACCTATGCCGTACAGTTGGGAACTGAAAGGGATAAGGGCCGCTACGCCCGGATTTCGGTTGAATTCGCCAAGCCGCAACCTCCGGCCGAGCCAGCCGAGGACGCCGATCAGGCCGCCCAGGATGAATACAAGCAGGCGCTCGATGACTACAACGCCGCCACGGTGGCCAATGAAAAGAAGGCGGAAGACCTCAACGCCAAACTATCCAAATGGACCTACGTGCTCGGCACCTATGCAGCTAATAGCCTAACCGTTCCCCGTAGCGAACTCGTGAAGCAAAAAACGCCGCCGGCTGACAAGGACGCTGCTCAAACGCCACCCGTTGCAGCGCCGCCCACCGTCGCGCCTCCAGTGCCATAGCTTTCATCTCCTCACCCAAACACCACCAGCCCCTCTCCCCGTCCCCCTCCGGGGAGGGGGGCATCCTTTTTCGTCCTCCCGACGGGGTGTGGACATCGCCGTAGCCTTTGGCGCAGGCGGGTTGCGGTAGTGCATGGGATTTGCCAAGGAAACCTACCAGTAACGAGATATTTAAGCAGAGGTGCAAAAGGCCACAGAGGTTTTGACAGTCGGGCGCTCTGTTTCAAATGTTTGATTATCCAAATATTATCTCAATAACCAAAAATTAAAAATTGACATTGACATTGGATGTTATCAGACTCGACGCGTTGCAGAGGGGAGGAAATGCCTTTGTTGGAAACTTTTTTGCGGCAGAGGGTTGTGTGATCCGAAATTTGCAAGCCCATCAGTCCGCAGAGAATGCAGCCAATGGATAAGAATCCTCTTCCGAATAGAAAAAATAGAGTGTGCGGTCTGGAGAGGATCTTGAAAAACGCTTCTTCAGGCCAAGAACAGTTGACCCCGACGGGAAAAGGAAAGGGGGGGAGATTATAGAGAAAAATAAAAACATTAGAATAGGCAGTACTCAGATGAGCTAAGTATTGAAAGTATGAATTAAAATAAAGGGATAGAAATGAAAGCACTAAAGAAAAGCGGATTGCTTGCATTGGCAGTGGTCGGTATTGCCGCCGTTGCCATGGCCTGGAATGACGGGCTAACTCCTGGTTTTTGGAAAAACCATACGGATGCATGGTGCGAAACCTACAGCCCGGGTGATACCGTCGGCGACGTGTTTGACATTCCAGCCTATCTGTCTGACCTCGCTGATGACACCTTGCTCGAAGCACTTAAGTATGGCGGTGGACCCAAATATGAAGACAAAGTAAGGATTCTCTTGAGAGCAGCGGTTGCAGCTATACTCAATGACTGCGATCCAGATCTGGATTATCCCTCCGATGCCGCTACGATTATAGCCAACATCAATGAGGCTCTCGCCAATGGTTACAGCAAAGATGTGCTGTTGAGCTACAAGGATACCCTGGATGGATGGAATAACCTCGGTGTAAACGATTAGCGCTCTGGCATCAAGGATCCACCTGACCTAGGCGTGATTTGTTCCACAATTGGGCGTCACCGTCTGAGATGATCAGCGATAGGTCAAGAGTCGGTATCGAGCCAAGCAGAGAAGGGTGACTCGCCGCAGGAACGGTGACAGTCACCCTCCTTTTTTTGTAGCCGGGAAACGGCACAAGAACCCACAAAAATAATCCAATTGGTCCGGTTAAGTTTGGTTGAAAATTCGTCCACTGATTTTATCAATAATCCTCTCATCCACCTACTCAATGGCTTGGGTGGTTTCGATGGCGTAGTCAGGATCGAGTTTGCCGTCGGAAGAGGTGGGCAGGCTAGACACATGCGGCACGAACTTGGTGTGTCACGATGGCACAAGTGGGACAGAGAAGGGGGCGGATATGGGACAAAGGCGCACTCCGCTCTGTGGGGTCGTAGAGTTAAGTTTTTAAGCGAATATGTTCTAAGGCATTCATATTTAGCATCTAGCACCAAGTATATAGTGCCTGGCTTCCGGTGGCACACTTCGTGATATAGGGATGTCGTCGAAAGTGACACACCATTTTATTTAAAGGAGTAAAATTATGAGTACAGCAGGATCTAAAGTATTGGGTATCGACCTCGGTACCACGAACTCGTGCATGGCCGTCATGGAAGGTGGCGAGCCGACGGTTATCCCGAACGCGGAAGGCGGGCGAACCACGCCGTCTATCGTGGCGTTCACGAAGAGCGGCGAGCGTCTGGTTGGTACTGCGGCCAAGCGCCAGGCTGTTACCAACCCGAAACACACGGTTTTTTCGATCAAGCGTTTCATGGGCCGCAAGTACAGCGAAGTGGAGCATGAAATCCATCTGGTGCCTTACGAAGTGGTCAAGGCCAGTAATGGCGACGCCCACGTAAAGATCGACGACAAGGTATACAGCCCGCCGGAAATTTCGGCGATGATCCTGCAGAAGCTGAAGGCCGATGCGGAAGCCTACCTAGGCGAAACCATTTCGCAGGCGGTCATTACCGTGCCGGCCTATTTCAACGACTCGCAGCGCCAGGCTACAAAGGACGCGGGTAAGATCGCCGGCCTCGAAGTTCTTCGTATCATCAACGAGCCGACCTCGGCCTCGCTGGCCTACGGCCTCGACAAGAAGTCGGAAGAAAAGATTGCCGTATACGACCTCGGTGGCGGTACGTTCGATATTTCGATTCTGGACATCGGCGATGGCGTATTCGAAGTGGCGGCCACCAATGGCGACGGCCATCTTGGCGGCGACGACTTCGACCAAAAGATCATCGACTGGCTGGTGGACGGCTTCAAGTCGGAGCAGGGCATCGACCTCTCCAGCGATCCGATGGTGTTGCAACGCCTGAAGGAAGCGGCGGAAAAGGCGAAGTGCGAACTCTCCAGCTCGCAGTCCACCGATATCAACCTGCCGTTCATCACGGCTGATGCCAGCGGACCGAAGCACTTGAACGTTACGTTGAGCCGCGCCAAGCTTGAAGAGCTGTGCGACGACTTGATCGACAAGGCGATTTCGCCGGTGAAGACCTGCTTGAAGGATTCCGGATTGAGCCAGTCGGAAATCGATGAAGTGATCCTGGTGGGTGGTTCCACCCGCATGCCCAAGGTGCAGACCTCCGTTAAGGACATCTTCGGCAAGGAGCCCCACAAGGGCGTCAACCCGGACGAAGTGGTGGCCATTGGCGCCTCGATCCAGGGCGGCGTACTCAAGGGCGAAGTCAAAGACGTGCTTCTGCTCGACGTCACTCCTCTTACATTGGGTATTGAAACCCTGGGCGGCGTAGCCACCCCCCTGATCGAACGCAATACCACCATTCCGGCCAAGAAGAATGAAATCTTCTCGACCGCCGCCGACAACCAGCCGGCCGTGGAAATCCACGTCCTGCAGGGCGAACGCAAGATGGCGAAGGACAACAAGACCATTGGTCGCTTCAACCTCGACGGTATTCCGCCGGCGCCTCGCGGTACCCCGCAGATCGAAGTGACTTTCGATATCGATGCCAACGGTATCCTGAAGGTGAGCGCAAAGGATCTGGGTACCGGTAAGATGCAGCACATCACCATTACTGCTTCGAGCGGCCTCTCCGATGAGGATATCGATGCCATGGTGAAGGATGCCGAAGCGCATGCCTCCGAAGATGCCAAGATCCGCGAGAAGGTCGACCTGAAGAACCAGGCGGACTCCACCGTCTTCCAGACCGAAAAGTTCCTGAAGGAAAACGGCGACAAGATTCCGGCCGACAAGAAGGCCGAAGTCGAAGCCGCGATCGAGCCGGTCAAGAAGGCTCTCGAAGCCGAGGACTACGACGGCATGAAGAGCGCCATGGAAGCTCTCAACGAAAAGATGCAGGCGGCCGCGACGGAAATGTATGCGAACGCCCAGCAGCAGGGCGGGGCCGAAGGCACTCCGGGCGCGGATGCCGGTGCATCGGCCGAGGGTGAGAAGAAGGCCTCCGATGTTGAGGAAGCCGACTTCGAAATGATGGACGACGACGAGGACAAGAAGTAGAGAGATTTCATCGGACGGATCTGTCGGGTTGGACTGATTCGTCCGGTTCCTATATGAAAACGGCGGAGGGTTCCGCCGAGAGTGTAAACCAAACAAGGAGAGATACATCCATGAAGATTAAACCATTGGGCGAACGCGTATTGGTTGAGCCGATCAAGGAAGAGGAAGCCGTTAAGGGTGGAATCATTATTCCCGATTCGGCGAAGGAAAAGCCGCAGGAAGGCAAGGTCGTTGCCGTGGGAACCGGCAAGATCGACGAAAACGGCAAGGCCGTTCCGTTCAACGTCAAGAAGGGCGATATCGTGCTGATGCCGAAATACGGCGGCACCGAAGTCAAGGTGGACGGCAAGGAATACCAAATCATGCGCGAAGAGGATATCCTCGCGATTGTGGGATAAATAATATCTAAATCCGAATCCCAAAATCCGAAACACCTTTGAAGTGACGAATCCCAATGTCCAACAAAGACCCGTTTCGGAATTCGAGTTTAGAGCTTCGGATTTATCGACTCAAAGGAGATTATAGTTATGGCTAAGCAAATTGTATTTGATGTAGAAGCCCGCGACGCAATGTTGCGCGGCGTTGAAAAGCTGAGCAACGCAGTCAAGGTTACGCTGGGCCCGAAGGGCCGCAACGTGATTCTCGACAAGAAGTTTGGTTCCCCGGCAGTCACCAAGGACGGTGTTTCCGTGGCCAAGGAAATCGAGCTCGAAGACGCATTCGAAAACATGGGTGCGCAGATGGTGAAGGAAGTCGCTTCCAAGACCTCTGACATCGCTGGAGACGGCACCACCACCGCTACCGTCCTGGCTGAAGCGATTTACCGTGAAGGCCTGAAAAACGTTACAGCCGGTGCCAATCCGATGAGCCTGAAGCGTGGCATCGACAAGGCTGTCGACGCCATGGTCGAGCAGCTCGGAAAGCTCAGCAAGAAGGTGAAGACCAGCGAAGAGATCGCCCAGGTTGGTACCATCTCCGCCAATGGCGACACCACCATCGGCAACATCATCGCCGAGGCGATGGACAAGGTCGGCAAGGACGGAACCATCACGGTTGAAGAAGCCAAATCCATCGAAACCACGCTCGACGTGGTCGAAGGCATGCAGTTCGACAAGGGCTACCTCTCCCCGTACTTCGTGACCGACGCCAACACCATGGATGCGGTACTGGAAGACCCCTACATCCTGATCTTCGAAAAGAAGGTATCCAACCTGCAGGACATGCTCCCGCTGTTGCAGAACGTGGCCAAGACCGGCAAGCCGTTCCTTATTATCGCCGAGGATGTTGAAGGCGAAGCATTGGCTACGCTGGTGGTCAACAAGCTGCGTGGAACCCTGAATGTCTGCGCCGTCAAGGCTCCCGGCTTCGGTGACCGCCGTAAGGCGATCATGGAAGACCTCGCTGTCTTGACCAACGGCAAGTTCATTACCGAAGATCTCGGCATCAAGCTTGAGAGCGTTACCTTGGATGACCTCGGTACTGCCAAGCGCGTAACCATCGGCAAGGATGACACTACGATTGTTGAAGGAGCCGGGAAGACCACCGCGCTGAAAGCCCGTATCGACCAGATCCGTCGCCAGATCGAGGACACCACCTCCGACTACGACCGCGAAAAGCTCCAGGAGCGTCTCGCGAAGCTGGCTGGCGGTGTTGCCGTGATCAACGTTGGTGCAGCGACCGAAACCGAAATGAAGGAAAAGAAGGACCGCGTCGACGATGCGCTGCATGCAACCCGTGCAGCTGTGGAGGAAGGCATCGTTCCCGGTGGCGGCGTAGCCCTGCTCCGCGTCCAGAAAGCCCTCGACAAGCTGGAGGTTGAAGGCGACGAAAAGATCGGTGCCGACATTGTCCGCAAGGCGATCGAAGCCCCGCTCCGCCAGCTGGTTTCCAATGCCGGTGAAGAAGGCGCCATCGTTGTTCAGGAAGTCAAGAAGGGCAAGCAGAGCTATGGCTACAATGTGGCTACCGGCGAATATGTCGACATGATTGCCGCCGGCATCATTGATCCGGCCAAGGTTACCCGTTCGGCCCTGCAGAATGCGGCTTCCATTGCCGGTCTGTTGCTGACGACCGAGTGCATGGTTGCCGATCTTCCGGAAAAGAATGCACCTGCAATGCCCGACATGGGCGGAATGGGTGGCATGGGCGGCATGATGTAAAAACGCCTTGGAGTGTGATGACTTCAGCCAGTGCTATGAAAGCGCCGACTTAAGGTCGCCGCACTTCCAAAAACCTTTAACCGCCCCCGTAAATGGGGGCGGAAATCCATCCCTTTCGGGGATGGATTTTGTAGTAAATGGCATTTGACGGAAGAAAGCGGAGTGCTATACTACGCGCCGTTTTTATCGAAATACGAGGGACTTGCAAAATATTTATGAGGGTCCCGTTTGCGACTGATCATTGCGGAGCAATACTATGAATCTGAATTATCTGAATATCGCGGAAGAAAAGATTACCAACATTCCCATGCTAGTGAACTTGATTTCGTATCGTACCCGTCAGCTTAATGCCGGTGCACGCCCGATGGTCAAGCCGGATCATCCGGAACAGGACAACCACGACATCGTGCTGAAGGAAATCGCCGAAGGGTTGTTGACCGCCGAGATGGCATTTTCGCAGGAAGATTCGGAAACTTCTGAACTTGATTTCGATGCAAGTATTCTTCTCTGATTCGAGGAGGTAGCACGAAGTTCGAGTTTTGAAATGAACTCGAATGCTAATGCCCAAGGCTTAAAGGTTTTGGGCTTTTTGCTTTTAGAGGTTTGGTGTTTATTTAGAATTTCATGTTTCGAAATTCGGATTTGGTTTCGCTATGGCTGGAAAGAACAAAAAAAAGAAGAACGATCCCCAGGCAGGGGTACTGGCCACGAACCGCAAGGCGTTGCGCGACTATCATATCCTGGAGCAGCTCGAAGCCGGAATTGTGCTGACCGGTACCGAAGTGAAGTCGGTCAAGCAAGGGCATGCCAGCATTCAGGAAGGCTATGTTGACATAGATGACCGGTTGGAAGCCTGGTTGATAGGATGTACGATTCAGCCCTACGAGCAGGGCAACATTTTCAATCACAACCAGACCCGCAATCGTAAACTATTGATGCACCGCAAGGAGATTGAACGCCTGTACGGTAAAGTTCGCGAAAAGGGGCTGACCATTGTCCCTCTAAAAATCTACCTTGTTCGCGGCAAGGTAAAGATCAAGATCGGCCTGGCCCGCGGCAAGAACGTGGTCGACAAGCGCGAGACGATCAAGAAGCGAGAATCCGACCGCGATACCCAGCGCGCCATACGGAATCATAATAATTAGGCATTAGGCTTTAGCTTTAAGGGCATGAAAAAAGGGATCGCCGAGACGATCCCTTTTGCATTTTCCGGGTTGGATATCCCTAGAACTGGTAACGAATCGATCCGAGCAGGGTGTAGTCGGAGTATCCACTGGCCATGCGAGCGTCTAGGTCGGCGCGTAGTTCAAGGTATTCGCCCAATTTGGCCGACACGCCTCCGCCCAGCTTGAATATATCCGATTCCGGAGCCTGCAACTGCATGTTGTAGGAGTCGCCAAAACCACCAATGAGTGAAAAGGCGACATCCTCTTCTTTGGCATTGAATTCGTGCAACCAGAATGCACGGACTTCGGGTTTAAAGGTGAAATCTCCGATAGAGGAATAGAGCGCGACGTTGCAGCCAACGGAGCTTTGCAGATATAAGGTATCGAAGCTGTCGACTTTTCGAGTAACCGCGGTAGTGCTGGTTTCTTCGTAGCCGTCCTGGGAATAGTAGTTGCCGAGCAATGATGCCTGAGGAGTGAAGATCAGGTAGGTTCCGATGATCTCCTTGCCACCGCCAAGGTAGAATGCGACGTTCTGCGCATCGTATTCGGATTTGGTGTCGAAGGTGGTTCCCAGTTTGTTGTCAATTGTGCTGTCGCCGTATATGAAGCTGGCGTCGGCGAACCAGTCTTTCGTTCCGGCCGAGGCATATACCGTTCCAAATTTCGTGCTGGTGTCGGTCGATGCGCCATTGTCCTTGTCCAGTGACGAGCTGCTCGATCCGCCGGCAACGCCTACGAGAATGCCGTCAGCGACGGCGAGATCGGCCCCAAGCAAGAATCCGTTAATGCTTCCGTCATAGCCGTCGAAACCGCTGTCTGTCGAGCGATCGGCCCAGGTCTTGAAGCCGGTCAACCAAGCCTGCAACTCCTGATCTTCCATGTAGGGGCCTTGCGCACCTTCGGGAGCGTTCTTGTCTGCATGGGCTGCTCCTATGCGGGCGCGGGTATTGTCGGCCCGCTTGGTCAGCTGTTCAGCGACAGACTGGATGCCGAGATTGATGGCGTTGTGGCTCGGTGTGGAACTCATCTTTTCGCCGTAGTAGTTTTCGAATGCAGCATTGCGACCGGCGGAGTCCAACTCTGTATCCATGTAGTTGCGCATTGCGATCGCGAGTGTGTTGCTGGATTCAGCCATGGCATCGATGTCATTCGCAATGTTGGCCAGTTGGTTTCCGGATTTCAGTCCGGATGACTGAGCCAAGGACAGGCGGGTAACGTTGTCGATCCAGATGATGTTGTTGCTGACAATGAGGTTGAAGTCCAGCAGGTCGTTCTTGATGTTGACATAGTCGTTTAGCAGATCCTGGGTTGCGGCCTGCCCGCCGATTTTTAGCGTGTCCGCCGAAATAAGGGCTCGCGCCACCTTGCTGGTAGTCCCCACGTAGGT
>JBNKSB010000261.1:0-19311 GCA_050297095.1 Pontiella sp.
CCGGTTCCATGCGGTTCGTGATAACTTCGAGCACACGGCGGACCGGCCCCATGAAATGAAACCAACCGAGTAGCGGCGCCGAATTAAGCTTGGCAATCCGTTCCGGAAAGGAGATCCCCACCGCCTTGGGCAATACTTCTCCCAGCAGGATTACGAGCAGCAACACCACCACGCCCATCGCGGCCTGCACCCAGTCACCGTATTGTTCCGCGATCTCCAGACTCATCACCGCGCTAATGGAGAAGAAAAGAATATTGATGACCAGATTGCCGAAAAGAATGGCGACTAGCAGGCCGGAGGGGTTGCCGGAGAGCAGGGACAGTAGTTTTTCAATGTTGTGGCCCTCGTGTCGCAACCGGCGTATCTGACTACGGCTCAAGGAAAAAAGGGCCGACTCGGTGCCGGAAAAAAAACCGGAACAGAACAACAACAATGCCATGGAAACAATAGTCAATAAATGATCTGCAATGATCTGCAAAACGGCGAGCCTCCTTTAATTGCGAAATCAATTTAAGCCTTCATTTCACGGGAATGGAAGCCTGTCTCGACTTTTTTACTGCCCCTCATAACTTTCAGCTTCAAAAACTGCGGGGTTCGGATAAGGTACACCCCCATGAAGAAATTCAGCATACAAACCCAGTCTCGCACGGACTTCATCAAAATCGACCACCAAGTGGAACATATCGTGCGTGAAAGTGGGATAACCGAAGGTATTGTGACAATTTTCATTCCCCACACGACGGCTGGCGTGACGATCAATGAAAACGCGGATCCGGATGTTACGGCGGACATGGAACTGGTGCTGGATCGAGTGGTTCCCTGGTCAGGGGGCTACCGCCATTTCGAAGGCAACACGGCTGCGCATGCCAAAGCCAGTATGATGGGCACTTCCGCTCAGGTCATTGTCTCCGGCGGAAAGTTGCAGCTGGGAACATGGCAAAGCCTCTATTTTTGTGAATTTGATGGCCCCCGCACCCGGCAGGTGTGGGTTAAAGGAATTTCAGGATAATGAAAAACAAAAGGATATGGGTTTACGGAGCGGGTCTGGCACTCGTTCTTGCAATGTTTGCGGGATGCGGCGGACATTCCGGTGAAAAGGAATACAACAAGGCAATCAAGGCTTGGAACAAGGGTAACCTCGTGCAGGCGCGAACCCTTTTTGAAAAAGCGACCGGTCGCATGTCCGGTAACGCGAAAAAATCGATGGCGCTCAACAAGCTTGGGCTGGTGCTATGGCAGCTAAACGAACCTCAGGCCGCCGCCGAGGCGTTCAACGATGCCTGCCTATTGTCTGACACCATCACTGATGCCCGCCTGAACCTCGCCATGGCCCAGTTTCATTCCGGCGATTTGGAAGGTGCCGCTAAATCGCTCAGCATGTATCTTGGGGAATATCCCGAAACCCCCAACGCCATGACCTTAAGCAGTATGATTGCTGCCAAGAAGCGCGATTGGAACCAATCTTCTCGCATCATGGCCAAAGTCGCGGCAAACCAGCCGAACGATCCTGCCGCACAGAATGCCCTCGCCCTTGCAGAATTGAATCAAGGCAACGGAAGCAATCAGGCGATAAAGCGTCTCAAGAAAACCATCGCCACCCACCCCGACTATGCACCGGCCCTTTATAATCTGGCTGTTATCTATGATCAATGGCTTCGCGACAAAACTACGGCTCGCCACTACTATCAAGCCTATCTCCAAAAAGCCGGCGACAGCGGAAGCCATGGCGATGCTGCAACCGAGGCCGTCGCACGACTAGGAGGCGATGGCAGTGCAACGACATCCACAGACCCTGCCGAGGCTGTGCAATTCATGAAGGCAGGCGCACGGTTGCACAGTCAGAAAAAATACACCGAGGCCGTGGAAGAGTTCAAAAAAGCCATTGCCGTGGATCCCAGACAGAAAAACGCCTACTACAACATGGGACTGGCCTACTATTCCCTCCGCAAATACACCGAGGCGGCCCAAGCCTGTCGGAATGCGCTTTCCATTGACCCCCGCTTCGCCGATGCCCGCTACATGCTGGCCCTCTCCTACGTGCAGCAACGCCAATGGGACAATGCCGAGCGCGAGGGCCGTGAATTGTCCAAAATCGATCAGAAGCGCGGTAAAGACCTACTCGACCACATTGCCAACGCGCGTTAGAAGAGCGGTCAACCGTCCTGCGGCGGGAAATCGGATAGAATGCGCTCTACGGCATCACCGACAATCTCCGTAACTTTTTCAGGCGAGGATGCTTCGTAGGTCGAGCGGCGCCCCACGCCCCTCCAGATGGTCTTGTCCCTCGTTCCGTCCATTATATCAATGGTCAGAAAGCCTTCGTCGTAGTCGGACAGGGTCGAATGATAGCCCAGACCTCCATAACCATCGTACAACCCCGAGCCAATGCCAAAGGTCCAGGCGTCGCCGCTAATTCTACGTTTGTATTCCACAAAATAGACGACCAGCATGTCAGCGTGAGCGGGGTCGGCCTTGTGGAATCCTTTCGCACTCAAACAGGATTCAACCGCCGTGCGGATGCGTTCGTCCAACAAATCGTTGTCGACCCTGGGGTTTCCGGTTTTTGGCTGCGCTTCATGCTTCCATGCATAGGTTTCCATCATGGAAAAATCAATCGCCGGATCATAGTCGCGACGGACCGAAACCGACGAGCACCCGGTCAGCAGGGCTACTGAGGCGATGATACTGCAAGCATATTTCATGGGATCAACCTCCTGAATAAACACAGGAATTATAGTCGCGCCCCGAATTCTGCCAAGGCTCGGTTTAGCCAAAACGCTTCTTCACATGGGCCTTCATCATCCGGTCAACCAAGCTGGCCGGAACAGCGCGAGCCGCCCAGCTTCCCAAATAAGCCGGAAGGGTCACGCAATAGCGGATGCGTGGCCGCGAAGATTCCAGCGCATGGCGTATCTTTTTCGCAACGGCCTCCGGCGGCAACCGGAAGCGGTCTTCGGCCATCCCGCCATTTTTTCGTAAATCAAAATACTTGCGATAGGCCGCTCCAAAAAGGGCCGATTCCGTATCCAGACTTTTCGCACCCTCGCCCGCGCAATTGGTTGAAAAACGAGTACTGATCGGCCCCGGCTCGATAAGCGAGATCCAGATTCCGTCGGGCGATAGTTCGATTCGCTGGGCATCACTGATTGCTTCGAGGGCAAACTTGGAAGCCGAATAGATGCCCATGAACGGCAGCGAAAGCCGACCGACTACCGAACTGATGTTCACGATGCGGCCGCAACCCTGTTCCCGAAAAACGGGAATCAGCCGGTTGGTCAACTCCTGCAATCCAAACAGATTAACTTCAAACTGTTGCCGCATCGCGTCTCGCGTCAGATCCTGGATTGCTCCCGGCATGCCGAAACCGGCATTGTTCACCAGCGCGCCAAGCTTTCCCCCGGTAATGGAGGTCAATTGATCGACTGTTGCCATGATCGACGTGCTCGAGGTTACGTCCAGTTGGATGGCGGTAAACCCCTTTGACTCCAACATATCCAGATCCTCGACCTTGCGGGCCGTTGGAAAGACCGTCCATTCGCTTTTCCGCAGCAACTCCGCCGTAGCCAGTCCGATGCCGGACGAACACCCCGTGACCAATACGGATTTATGTTTAACGGGATTGGCTTTCATTCATACAGTTCCGAAAGCTTATGGAAGGTGTAGCCTTGGTTGAGCAGGGTTTGGTAGCTGTCACGGATCGCCGCCGCCGTTTCAGGAGACCACGCATGGCCAATCATAATCGCGTATCCGTTTTTACGCGCCTTGGCCACGGCTTCGCTCCACATGTGGCGGATATATTCGCGGTCGTGCTGGATATCCAGGAAGCTGTCTCGCTGCTCAATGTGCATGTTCTCCGAACGGGCCACACGCGGCACGATGGAATTGTAGGCCGTTTTGCTATCCAGGAAGATGAGGCCGTGTTTCTTGCAGTATCGAAGAACCTCTCGCATCAGTACCGGATCTTCCGTGATGCGGGAACCCATGTGGTTGTTCATGCCCACCGCCCCGCGTACCGATGACAGATTCCAGTCCAATATCGCGGACACTTGTGACGGGTTTGTCGCACTCCAAATCGCGCCTTTTCCGGGATCGGGACTCTTGTCCTGATTAAGTGCTTCCATGGGCTGATGGAGAATGATTTCCTTGTCGCGATGACGCGCTATGGCTTTGCAAACCTTCGTCGTATCCTTCAGATGCGGCAACACCGCAATCGTCATGGGTACGGGAATGTCCAAATACCGTTGCGTCTCTTCCAATGCCAGCCCGGCATCGTCAATCACCACGAACAACTGCTTTTCGCGCGGCCCGGCCGGTCGAGCGGGTTCGGGGGACCGGCAACCGCACAACGCGAATATCGACAATAGGCTGATCCAAAGAAAACGCATCGTCTATCCGTTCAAATTGAGGCGATAATCCTGTCCACCACCAAACTCAAGAATACGCTGAACATGCTTGCCGAGAATATCGGCTTCGAGATTGACCTTCGTGCCGACCTTGAACTCCGACATGTCGGTTTCCTGCATCGTGTGCGGAATGATGTGGACGATAAAGCCGTTGTCGGTCAGCTCGGCCACGGTCAACGAAATACCGTCGATGGCAATGGAGCCCTTGTAGACCATCAGCATCAGCATGTCGCGTGAGCACTCGATGGTAAATTTAAAGTCGCGGCCAACTTCATCGATTTTCGCCACCGTGCCGGTGTTGTCAACGTGGCCCGTTACGATATGTCCTCCGAGCGTGTCGCCCAACGCCAGCGCCTGCTCCAGATTGACCACGTCGCCCGGCGTCTTGTCACCGAGGTTGGTCTTGTCGAAGGTTTCGCCGAGAACGTCGAACATCAGCTTTTCACCATCCATATCGGCCACGGTCAGGCAGGTGCCGTTCACTGCAATGCTGTCCCCGAGACCCACGGCCCGGTCAAACGGCCGGTTCGGCACCATCGTAATACGTCCCGCCGTACCCTCCATCTTGATATCGACTATATGGCCAAGTCGCTGAACAATTCCTGTAAACATTCCTATCCCTCCGGTTTTGCTTTAATCAATATATCTTCGCCGATCTGCTCGACCGATGTGAACCTTAAATTAGTAACATTAGCGATAAGACCGCCGATCTTCGCGAAATTCGGCAGTCCATCGGCGCCCATCAGTTTCGGCGCGATGAAGAAGTCGAATTCATCCACCAGTCCCGCTTCCACCAAGCCGGCGGCCAGCTTGCCCCCGCCCTCGCACAGGACATGCATCACGTCATGCTCTTCCGCAAGATCGCGCAATGCCGATTCAAGGTTGCCTTGGTAGAGCAAGGTCCTCTCAGCGGCTTCGTCTGTCAGGATCGTTGACTTTTGCGGCACATTGTCGCCCACCACCACACGCCACGGCTGCCGCCCTTCATTCGGGCGCGGCAATAGCGAGGGATTATCCGCACGAACCGTTCCGGCACCGACCATGATTGCATCCGCTCGCCGTCGCATTTCCTGCACCCGCTCGCGCGCTGCGGCCCCGGTAATCCACTTTGAATCTCCGTTGCGGTCGGCAATTTTTCCATCCAGCGTTGAGGCCAGCTTCAGCGTCACATACGGCAGTCCAGTGGTGATAAACTTTTCAAACGGCGCAATCAGAGCACGCCCCGCTTCTTCGCACACTCCCGAAACCACTTCGACGCCGGCGTTCTCCAGCAATTCCAGCCCGCGCCCGGCATGCTTCGGATTCAAATCCTTTACGGAAACCACCACGCGGCCGATCCCCTTCTCAAGAATCAAGTCGGTGCAAGGCGGCGTCCGCCCGTGCGTCGAACAAGGTTCTAGCGTCACGTACAGAACTGTCGATTTCAGGTTGCCGGTAGCCGATTGAAGACAGTTGACCTCCGCATGCGGGCCACCCGCCTTTTCATGCCAGCCCTCGGCGATGATTTCACCATCCTGCACCAGTACGGCACCCACCGGCGGATTCGGACGGGTCAACCCCTCGCCCTGTTTCGCCAGCTCAATCGCCCGCATCATGTACTGCATATCATTCATATTAGATTCAACGCAAAGAGGCCTGATACGCAAAGGTTCGCAGAGGCTCCTTTGCGTACTTTGTATTCTTTGCGACGTTGCGATTCACATTATTCTCCAAAGAGTGCATCGATAAATTTTTCTGAATCAAAGGGTACGAGGTCGTCCTCGCCTTCGCCAAGGCCGCTGAATAGGATCGGCACATCGAGCTCGGACTTTACGGAAAATAGAAAGCCCGCCTTGGAGGAGCCGTCGAGCTTGGTAACAACAATGCCGGTCAACGGCACCACAGCGTTGAACTGCTTGGCCTGGATGATGGCGTTTTGTCCAAGCGAGGCATCGAGCACCATCCAGACCTCGTGCGGCGCACCTTCTAGGCATTTGTTCATGGAGCGGCACATCTTGGGCAGCTCGTCCATCAGCGGGGTTTTGGTGTGCATGCGGCCGGCGGTATCCACCAGCACCACGTCGCATTTTTTTTCGAGCGCGGCATCGACAGCATTGAAGGCCACGCCGGCGGCATCGTGCCCCATTTCACCGCCCACAAAATCACATCCGACCCGTTCGCTCCAGAGTTTAAGCTGTGACGAGCCAGCGGCACGGAAGGTGTCGGATCCGCAAAGCAATGGCTTCAGAGTGTCGCCCATGGCCTTTTTTGCCAACTTAGCAGCAGTCGTCGTCTTGCCGGAGCCATTAACTCCCAGCAACATGACGACATAGGGATTTTTATCTTTCGGCCATGAAAAGGATTTCGGTTCACCGAGGGAAGCCTTCAACAGATCGCGCAGGAGCTCCTTGCGCGACACGCGGCGGGAGGCCGACTCCAGTTCATCCACGATCTCCATTGCAAGGCGAGCCGGGACATCCGAGCGAAGCAGGAGTTCTTCCAGCTCCTCGGGACCCAGCCCGTCAGCAGCACCACCGGACGAAAAAACCTTCTGAAGAATCGTCCGGGTTTTCGAAAGTGCACCGAACCAGCCCGCCATTATTCCTGTCCCTTGGGCTTGTAGGTTGTGCGGGCGGGCCGGTCTATTTCCTTTCGGATGCGGTCCAGCACGCCGTTTACAAAACGACCGGACTGGAAGCTGCTGAAATCCTTGGCAAAGTGAACGGCTTCGTTGATCGACACCACCGGCGGCACATCCTCGCGATAAAGCATTTCAAACAGGGCGACACGCATCACCGTGCGGTCCACAGCCCCCATGCGCTCGGAACCCCACCGTTTGGCATATTGCGACAAACGTTCATCCAGCTCTTCCTTGTGCTGTACCACGCCTTTGATGATTTCCTCGGCATAGTTCTTTTCGCGCTCGCGGGGATTCTTTTCCTCCCAGAAATCCTTCAGGGCGATATCAATCGGCTCCGGATTAAAATCGAGCTGAAACAGGAACTGCATGATCCACTCGCGCGTTTCGCGCCGTCCATTGACTTTCTTTTTCTGCATAAAACCTCAATCCCGTCTGAGAAAATACCAATTCCCGGTATCCGCGATCTCAATCAAAGGCGTCGCAGACCCACAAATCGGAAATCGGAATTCAAAAATATTATATTTGCTTATACACGCGAGCGGTTTCGATGGCCGCCTCGGCGGCATACCATCCGCGTGTGTTTTCCCCACCGAGGCAACGCGCTTCGGCCTGCGCCCAGTTGCGAACGCCGACAATCTCATTGATGATTGGTATATGATGACGGCAAGCAATGTCCAGGATGCTCTGTCCGGTCGTGTCGATGATCATCTGCGCATGCTGGGTTTCGCCTTCGACCACCACGCCGAGCACAATCAAGGCATCGTAGCGCTTGCCCGCCGCCATTTTTTCCGCGACTACCGGAATTTCGTAGGCTCCCGGCACCCGCACCACATCAATGGTTTCCGGCGTGGCACCATATTGGTTCAGGCATTGATAGGCGCTCGTAGCGAGTTCGTTGGTCAATTCGTCATTGAACCGGCTAACCACGATACCATACCGCATGCCGGAAGCATCCAACGCCCCCACCACCTGCCGGGCTCCAATACCACCGATTTTGTCGATTTCGCTTTTAAATCCTTTTCCCACAGAAATCCCCTGTCCGTTTCAAATTTTACGTTTCAAAAATATGCCCCATCTTGTCTCGCTTGGTGGCCAGATAGTTTTCGTTGTGTTCAGACGGCGGTAAAACAAGCGGAATACGCTCGTTGATTTCAATGCCATACTTATCGAGCCCCGTAATCTTGGCGGGATTGTTCGTCAGCAGATTGATCTTCTTCATTCCGAGATCTTCCAGAATCTGCGCACCGATCCCATAATCGCGAAGATCCGCCCCGAATCCAAGGTGCACATTGGCCTCGACGGTATCCATGCCCTTTTCCTGAAGCTCGTAGGCATGCAGCTTCTTGGCCAGACCAATGCCCCGACCCTCTTGTCGCATATAGACAATCGCCCCGTATCCGTATTCCTGAATCGCATGCATGGCTGCATGCAGCTGGGCACCGCAGTCGCACCGCATGGAATGGAACACATCGCCCGTCAGGCATTCGCTATGCACCCGCACGAGCGGCACCTTTCCCGACCCTGCATCCCCACACACCAGCGCCAAATGATCCTTCTGGTCCACGGCCGAACTATATAATTTGAGCCGGAACGATCCCGCATCGGTCGGCATGCTGATTTCGCGTTCCATTTGGACCAGCTTCTCATGCGTATACCGGTATTTGGCAATCTCCGCCACGGAAGTCATTTTCAGTCCGTGCTCGTCGGCAAAATCGCGCAACTGTTGCAACCGCATCATCTCGCCGTCATCACGCAAGACTTCGCAGATCACGCCGGCGGGTTTCAACCCGCAGATTTTGGCCAGATCGACCGTACCTTCGGTATGGCCTGCGCGTTCAAGCACCCCGTCCGGAAGCGCCTTGAGCGGGAAGACATGACCTGGCTTGATAAAGTCGCTGGCCTGACTCGTTTCGGAAACCAGCGCTTGTACCGTGTTGGCTCGGTCCGTCGCGCTGATTCCGGTGGTCGTACCCGTCCGTACATCGACCGAATCCATGAACGCCGTGTGATACTTGTCCGACGAATGGGCCGGAACCATATGAGAAAGACCCAACCGGCTCAATTGCTCTTCGTCCATCGGCACACAAACCAACCCGCGCGCATGGGTTACCATGAAATTAATCACTTCGGGGGTGGTCTTTTCAGCGGCACAAATCAGGTCGCCCTCGTTTTCACGGTTTTCATCATCGGTCATCACGATGATTTCCCCGTTGCGGAATGCTTCGATCACATCCTCGATCGGATCGAATAAATTTTCGCTCATAACTGCTCCTGCAAACAAAAACCCTAAAGAACACAGCTCTTCAGGGCATACGCGCATACAGGCTTCCTATATAAGCATCTTCTCTCATCCAGACTGTACTGTCGGTCGCAGAATTTCACTGCATCCTGCCCATATTAAAAGGACTCGCGGACTTTCTCACCCCTCGACAATGCTCGGAGCAAACCGCCGGTCGGGAATTCCACCCTGCCCTGAAGATCGAAGGAATATGCGTCAACCCCTCGGGGATGCGCAAGTGAATTAATGAATGAATAACCCGCCATTCCGGATGCAGAATCATTTTAGATTCATAGGGTTTGTTTTCGCGTCGCTCTTTTGGCACGGTTCAGCTTCTTTATTCCGACTTTTCAGGGAAATAATGGCTAAAACAAACTATTCAATCGAACTGTGCAAGGAACTGGAGCGGAAATCGAAGAACCCGCAACTACTCGTCACCCACCGGCCGACGCGATATGAAAAAGGAACAGTACTCCCGATCGAAATCACCGGCGTCTATCCGGCCATCCACGGCAAGGCGGAGCTGACCATCGACAAGTTCCTCGGCGGCGGCTTTGCCGGACAGGTCTATCGTTGCAAGCTCACCGGACTCGAACTGCCGGACAGCACCTTCATTCCCGGACTGGAGGTCGGCAAACTCTACGCCATTAAGATTGTCATCCCCCCGAGCGCCTTTTCGCGCTGGTTCCGCAACACCACCTACTGGCTCGCATTCCAAGGCCCGTTCAGCTCTCAAGTCAACCATGGCGCATGCCGTGCCGGCCTTCTCTGGCAAAAACTCGTCCGCCGGGCCGGGCTCGTCAAGTTTGGCCGCGAAACCGCCGTCAAGGATGCCTACGCCTCATTCTGGGATGCCAACCTCAATGCCTATGGCGAAATCACCGAATGGGTCGAAGGCCGCATGTGGAAGCTCGAAGCCGACCGCGACATTACCACACGCCGCGACTGGCAAAACGTCGATATCGAGTCCACCGAGAGCCTCGAATATGTCGAGAAACGCCGCTTCATGGCCGACATGGTCAACCTGATGCATGAAATGGGCGCCCCCGAGTTTGCCCGCCAGTATGAATGGTCGACCATGAAGAGCCAGCCCAACTGCATGAAGCGCACAGACACCGAGGATGGCGGCCTCTGCGCCATCGACTTCCGGGCCGGCCTCGCCCTGCTGCCTTGGCTACCCATGAGTCCCGGCGACTTCAAACTGATTATCAACGGTCTGAAGCGGGGTGCGCTGGTACAGTTTGACCGCTGCGATCTTTCCAAAATGGAAGCCTACGTCGCCGCCCACCCCGACGTCTTCGCCGACGTACAGCCGATGATCGACGAGCTCAAGATCCAGGACCGCGTGTATCGCCGATCTCTCTGGGACATCACGCACCACGGATTCCGGCCCACCTTCGACAAGGCCCTGCGGCTGGACATTGTCGAAGGATTGGTGGAAGGCTATCTCGCCGATGATCTGATCGATGAAGCCTTCGCCGAAAAGCTGCGCAAGGGCGGGCTGACCTTTTCTTTCTTCCACCTGGTCGGCGCCATACCGGTTCTGGGCAAGATGATTCGACAGCGTTGGGGCAGCAAAGCGTTCCGCAAACACATCCTGTCCATCTTCACAAAACCGGGATATTTCAAGACGGCAATCACGGCACGTGCAGCGCACGAGCTGATCGACTGGCACCGCATTGGACGCACCGACGAGTCCCGCACCCGCAAACTGGCCGAACGTCCGGGACTCTTCCTGCTCGAACGCTTCACCATCGGACTGCTGCCGGTCAGCCTGCACCACTTCTGTCTCCGGCCGGTCATTGCATGGGAAGGCATCATGGCCTTTTTCAAGTTTATCTACCGCTTTGCCAAGGACGAAGCCTTCCGCGAACGGTGGTTCCTCGACCAGGTGGCTGAAGGCGAGAAGGACGGCATGCTCACGAAGGAGGAGCACGACCACATTGTCTCCATCATCAAGGAACCCTACATCGTCAAATACCTCAAGAGCATGGCCGTGCACTTCTGCACCATTCCGGTCACGCAGATCGTCAGTGTAATAACCGGCGCATTTGTTTATGCCTATGTACTGAGCAAGGGAGGAAGCAAGCTGGAAGCTGCGGGAGCATTTGCCGGAATTGTTGCGTTGTTCCAGGTCACCCCCATCTCACCGGGCTCCATCTGCCGCGGTCTTTATGTCGTTGGCCTGATGATCTATGAACGCAACTGGCGCGACTACCTCGTGGCCGCCCCGCTCTCGTTCGTGAAATACATCGGCTACCTCGCCTTTCCACTCCAAATGACCACCACCTATCCGCATCTGGCCCGCTTCCTGGTCAGCCGCCGTGCCACCACCTTCGTGCACATCATCCCTGTATTTGGCGAGCACGGCGCCCTGCTCGAACACTGGGTGTTCGATATCTTCTTCAACGTGCCACAGATCATGGGCCGTCATATAAAAGGCCTGCTCACCGCTTGGATGCTATTGGGGGTCGTCGTGCTCGGACCGCTGTTGGTCTTGGCCGAAACCTCTAAGGGAATCGTCGGTCTATCGCTCGCTCTCATCGCGGTATTCCTGTGCCCCCGACTTGTCTTCTATCCCATTCTTAATCGGAAAAAATAGCCTCTTGGGTCAGATGCGGATTCTGTCCCAAGGCTTTTCGCTTTCATAACATTTCATTATCTGTACCCTTTTCGAAATGGGCAGCCCTTTCCAGCTTACAGCGGAATTCGAACCGACCGGCGACCAACCGGAGGCGATTGAACGACTGTGTTCCGGTCTGGCCCGGGAACGAAAGTTCCAGACGCTCGAGGGCGTGACCGGCTCGGGAAAAACCTTCACGATCGCCAACACGATTGCGCGACATGGCCGGCCAACCCTCGTGTTGTCGCACAACAAGACGCTAGCTGCACAGCTCTATGCCGAGCTAAAGGCCTTTTTCCCCCACAATGCGGTGGAATACTTTATTTCCTACTACGACTACTACCAGCCTGAAGCGTACATCCCGCAGACCGACACCTTCATCGAAAAAGATTCGTCGATCAACGAAGAGATCGAACGGTTGCGGTTGGCTGCCACCGATGCGCTTCTGAATCGCGAGGATGTAATTATCGTGGCATCGGTATCGTGCATTTATGGGCTGGGATCACCGGAAGACTACAAGCAGATGGTGGTTAGCGCCAATGTCGGTGAATCCACCGATCGCGACGCCGTCCTTCGAAAGCTGGTCGACATCCAGTACGAGCGCAACGACTACGAGCCGGGACCAGGCCGCTTCCGCGTGCGCGGCGACACACTGGACATCTTTCCGTCCTATGCCAAGGACTATGCCATCCGGCTCGAGTTCTGGGGCGACGAAATCGATGCCATCAAGAAGATCGAACCGCTGACGGGTGACACGCTGGAAACGTACGACCACATCATGATTTCTCCCGCCAAGCATTTTGTCATGCCACAGACCAAGATCGACGCCGCACTCGTGGCCATCCGCCGGGAGATGGAGCAGCAGGTTGCCATCTTTGAAAAAGAGAACCGATTGATCGAGGCGCAACGCATAAAAATGCGGACGGAATACGATTTGGAAATGCTGAAAGAGATCGGGTTTTGTGGTGGCATTGAAAACTATTCGCGCCACCTGGCCGGGCGTGAAGCGGGTGAACGGCCGGAGTGCCTGCTGGACTACTTTCCAGACAATTTCCTGACGGTGATCGACGAATCGCACGTCACACTGCCGCAGGTTCGCGGCATGTACAACGGCGACCAGGCCCGCAAGCGCACCCTGGTCGAGCACGGCTTCCGTTTACCGTCCGCCCTGGACAACCGACCTATGAACTTTGACGAATTCATGTCGGTCACCCACGAGATCATTTTTCTTTCCGCTACGCCGGGACCGTACGAAACGGAACACGGCGGCACGCCGATCGAACAGATTATCCGACCGACCGGAATCGTCGATCCGCCGGTGGAACTGCGACCGCTAAAGAATCAGATCGATGATCTGATGGAAGAGATCCGCGCCCGGGCCGAACGCGGCGAGCGCACGTTGGTTACCACGCTGACTAAACGCACGGCGGAGGATTTGACCGAGTATCTTGAAAAAACCGGCCTGAAGGTGCAGTACCTACACTCCGATATCGACGCCCTGGAACGCGTCGACATCCTGCGCGAGTTACGTAGCGGCAAGGTGGATTGCCTGATCGGCATCAATCTGCTGCGCGAAGGGCTCGACCTGCCGGAGGTGTCGCTCGTCGCCATACTCGACGCCGACAAGGAGGGCTTTCTTCGTTCGGAAACATCCCTCGTCCAAACCGCCGGCCGAGCGGCTCGGCACATCGACGGCCTCGTCATCATGTATGCCGAAAAGATTACCGACTCCATGCAGCGGATGCTCGACAAGTGCGACCATCGCAGAACAAAGCAGGTAGCCTACAACAAAGAACACGGCATCGTACCCAAAGCGATCAAGAAGCAGATTCAGGACAGCTTGAAGACCATCTATGAAACCGCCGAAGAAACAGTCGAGTTAGCACTGGCGGAAGTCGGCGACGACTACGACGTCAACGAAGTCATACACCAACTCGAACAGGAAATGCTCGAAGCCGCCGAAGCATTGGAGTTTGAGCGCGCCGCCGTCCTGCGCGACCAGATCAAGGAGTTGTCTGGGAAAAAGTAAAGAGCGAGCGAGCCGAACGGCTGGAGCAACCCCTACCCTCTAGTGGCCTTCTTCAGCATCTCGCGTTCACGGAGGGACAAGGCTCCCATTCCTTCTTTCCCTATCTTGTCGAGGATGCGGTCTATCTCCTCCTTCGAAAGCGTTTCATTTCGCGGAGCGGTTTTCTGCGAACGAGAAGGCTTGGAAGCGGAAAACTTGTTTTTCAATTCGGCAATCAGATGTGGATGCTTGATGGCCATGGCATATGCGAACCCGGCAATCCCTCCGACCAAATGTGCCGCATTGGCAATATGTCCATGAATCGGATTGGCGACCGTTTGAATCAGTTCCCAGCAAGCAAAAGCCAACACAATCTTCCACGCCTTGATCGGAAAGAACGGCAGGAAAATGAGCACAACCTCCGCTGTGGGATACAACACCGCAAAGGCAGCAAGAATACCGAAAATGGCGCCGGACGCTCCCACGCATCCGGTACCGGGAGCCGCAAGCAGCGACCAACCCAACCCGCCAAGAATCCCGCTTAAATAGTAAAGAATGAAAAAACGATAGGAACCGAGCGTTCTCTCAACGGTCGGACCAATAAAATACAAGCCCATCATGTTCATCAACAGATGGCCTGTATTGGCATGAACGAACATGTAGGTAAACAGGTTGCCGAAGGACCACACACTCCACCACTTCGCCGGCAACGCGAACAATTTGGACAGGGGAACTCCAAAAATCACCTCAATCAGAAAGATGGCTATATTGAGTATGAGCAGAAATTTAACGGCCGGCGTAATGGCCGCCATGCTTCCTATATTTCTCGGGGTGTGGTTGAACATGATATCCTTATCTTTGCTGACGGGTATCTTCTTCAACCGTTCATACCGATGTCCAGCAAGCTCTCACCAAATTTTCAGAACGAAACTCCAGACCGCAGCGAGAGAAAAACGTTGAATGCGGAACCAAACTATTCCAGCAAGGGTCAAATGTTCAGCAGTTCCTGTACGTCTTGCCAAGTCAGCTTCTGCATGACCTGTTCGTCGGTCGTCAGCGTGGAGTCAATGATGTGCTTCTTGTGCGCCTGCATCTCGACCACCTTTTCCTCGACGGTGCCCTTGGTGATGAGCTTGACGCTGTAGACCGTGCGTTTCTGTCCAATGCGATGGGCGCGATCGGTGGCCTGGTCTTCCACGGCCGGATTCCACCACGGATCGAAATGGATTACCATGTCGGCACCGGTCAGGTTGAGTCCGGTGCCGCCGGCCTTGAGGCTCATTAGAAATACGGGAATATTGTGATCCTTGTTGAATTCGCGGACCACGTCCTGACGGTCCTTGGTGCTTCCATCCAGATAGCAGTATTTCAGGTCACGCTCTTCCATCTCATTACGCAGAATGGCCAGCATCGAAGTGAATTGGCTAAAAACCAGAACACGGTGCTTGCTGTCCATCGCCTCGTTGAGCAACTCGAAGAACAGCTCCATCTTGGCGGAGGGATGCTTGCTCTCGACGCCTTCTAGCCGTAGCAGGTCGATATGGTTGCAGGTCTGCCGCAGACGTAGCAATGTCTTGAGGATTTCCATACGGCTCTTGTTGAATCCATCCTTTTCGACCATATCGGCAATTCGTTGCTTGGAGTCCTCCAAAAGCTGCGTGTAGACCTTGTGCTGATCCTGCGTGAGCTTGCAGGGGGCAACACGCTCGATCTTGGGCGGCAAATCCTTGGCGACCTGCTTTTTCAGGCGGCGCAAGAGAAATGGATGCAACTTACGCCGCAGGTTCAGCTGGGCATACTCGCCGTCCGGACCGCCATTCAAAATCGGCATCTCATAGAACTCGTGAAAGTTCTTGTGGTGCCCGAGGTAGCCAGGCATCAGAAAATCCATGATCGACCATAAATCAGTCACGCCGTTCTCAATCGGGGTACCGGTAAGCACCAGCCGATGGTCCGCCTTGATTTTCTTTGCCGACAGCGCGTTTTGCGTGGCCCGATTCTTGATGTGCTGTGCTTCATCGAGAATGGCAATGGAATAAACGTATTCCAGGTGTTTTTCGATATCGCGCCGCAGCAGGGCGTAGGACGTAATGATAACATCGGCCTTCTCGACCTTTTTCCAGCAACGTTGACGGTCGGGACCGTGCAGCACGAGCACCTTGAGATTGGGGGTGAACTTAGCGGATTCCTCTCGCCAGTTTTCCACGAGGCTGGTCGGACAGACAATCAGAGCCGGTTTGCCGCGGTGATCCTCGCGGGTACGCTCCAGCTGAATCCAAGCCAGCGTCTGCAGAGTTTTTCCCAACCCCATTTCGTCGGCAAGTATCCCGCAAAAACCCCGGGTTTCCAAAAAGCGCAACCAGTTCACCCCCTCCTGCTGATACGAGCGCAGGGTGCCTTTAAGGTGTTTGTTCAGTTGTACAGGTTCAACGGTTTCCTGTTGGTTGGGCTGGAGTGCGCGCTCCATCCAATCCGGACTGGCATTCACATCCACCCCATCGAGCGCATCGATGGAGGCCTGGAGATAGCTGCTGTAGATATTGTTGACCCGGAACGAGCCCGGCGCATCGCCTTTGCCAACCGAACACTCTTCAAACACCTTCTGCGCCTGTAGAATGGCATCGCCATCCAACAGGATAGTACGTCCGTCCCGTTCGATGAACGAATCGCCCTTCATCAAAGCCTGCTGAATCTCGCGATCGGAAATGCTGCCCGTGCCGACATCATACTCGTAGCTGACATCGAAATAGCTCCCCGACGTAGACTCGTCAATGCGAACCACGGGGGCCACATATTCCGCCTTCTCCGCAAAAGGTTTGACACGCCCATCCAATTCGACGACATAGCCCATGCGGCGCAGCTTGGGCACGCCGGACCCTAGAAAGTTAAGAACTTCGCGCGGGCCTACGATGTTGCGCAATGTATCGCCGGCACGCCCGACAAAACCGGCCGAAGCCAACTTCTCCACCCCCGCCTTTTCGTATGCCATGTTTCGAATACGGTAGCGCAACAAATCCTTCGGGTCAGGAATGGCAAAGTTGCCCCGCATATCGGCCCGACCCGCTACCAGTTCAATCTCATCGGTATAGTGGGCATACAACGTGGCCGCAAGTGAAGCCGGACTGCCCTTGACCACCAGCCGGAAATAAACCTTCGCCGGTTTCATGTGGAACAGATCCGTCGTAATTTCCGTGCGCACCGCCATATATTTTTCAATTTGCGGCAGTTCCGTCATGATGAAGGCCGGCACGGAATCTCGGGGAATCCTGACCTGCGTCTGATAAACATCCCGCAGGGTCTTGGGCACAAGTGAACTCAACGGCCAGAACTGGTCGGCACAGAAGAGCCAACCCGCCTTGGGCGTAATGATGTAGAAGTGGAATAGTTCTTTCTGACGGTCCGGCAGATCCGTGGAGATAGTGAGCAACAGTTCGCCCGTAACCCGGTCCAGATCCATCTCAAGCGTCGAATCGAGCACACCGCCGTTTACCGAAAATCCACCCTTGTGTCCGCGTTGATGAATGGTTTTTCCCGCCAAAATCCGCAGGATGTTATGAAAACTGGGCAATGAAAGCTGAACTTGGCTGGGCACCGGCCCTCCGCTGATATCCTCCAGGACGGACAGCATGATTTCGTCCTCCCGGGGAAATGAAAAAGGCATGTCGGTCGGAACATCGGATGCGGGTTTTATTCCATTTTGGTATTCAACTGAAACATGCAATCCCACTCGTTCGGCCAGCACCTGCTCCTGCCAGTTGGCATCCAACTCCACAATCAACTTGGCCTCTACGGCGTTTTCGTCGTTTTTTCTGGCCCGTTTGATAAATTTTTTATCCGCACCCCGGGCCATGCGCTCCACACGTCGCAAGTCCGCAATAGCCTTTTCATCGCGAACAGGCTTGGTCTGCTGCCGTAAGACTTCAAGCCCCATGGCGACCAAATGGGAGCAAATTAACCCGCGCTCCTGATTGTCACGGCACGGGCAATGGTTTTCAACCAACCCGTTCTTCAGGATTTCGAATTTGCTGCGCATCCCGCGCGGACCAAGGCTTAACGTCCCGGTGACAAAGGGATGTTCGTATGTTACCTTTTCGACAACACCGCGCTCAAACAGGGCGCGCCCGTCGCGGAATGCGCGCCAACCGGCCCAATCCTTGAGCTTTTTCTCGGTATATGGTATTTCCTGACCCATTCTTGCTAAAAAACCCTCACTTTGGAAATAGGTTCCATTCTGTCTTCTTTGAGATAGAAATCCACAAAAAACTACTTTTATTACACATTGACGTCCAGTCGTGGTTTTGTTTCCCAGTTAAACATTCAACAGTTTCTCAACAAATAGATCAAAACTAGATATTGACGCACGTGAAGGCCGGGCACATTATGCGCGCCTTTTAACCGAGGAAGACCCATGCAGCGGATCATGAAAAAATCAAAGATACACACGGCCACCATCACGGGGCTGGAGCTGTATTATGAGGGTAGCATCACGATCGATCGCGACCTGCTGGATCTTGCGGACATGCTGCCCGGCGAACAAGTGCAGGTTGTCAACCTCAACAACGGCGAACGCTTCGTGACCTACACCATTCCCGGGGAACGCGTTTCCGGAGCCATTGAGCTCAACGGGCCCGCCGCACGCCTCGCCGCCGTCGGAGATAAAGTGATTATCATTTCCTACGGCCACTACGAAGACGCCGAAGCCCGGACGCTTGAACCGATCGTCGTTTTCGTCGATGAAAACAACCGACCCGTCAAAAAATAAACGGCTTCGGGTGCTCAAATGGGACTGGATCATTGAATGACAGGATTATCCCCCCTTAAAGAAGCCATCCGGTCCATGCATCCCTGATCATGAGTAAATATCTTTATCAAAAAACCAGCCAGTATTTCGGACAGCTCGCCTCCGGCGCAGAAACTCTGGGTGCAGCGGAACTCAAGGAACTCGGTGCCACCAAAATCAAACCCGGCTATCTGGGTTGCTACTTCTGCGCCGACCAACGCACAATCTACAACATCGTCTACCGCACCCGCATCTTCACGCGCATTCTTGCCCCACTCATCGTTTTCGACTGCCATTCCGACAAATATCTCTACAAGACCGCACAGAAGATCGACTGGTCCGACTTTCTGACCCTCACCAAAACCTTTGCCATCACCTCGAATGTCGCCAAGAGTAACATCCGCAATTCACAATATGCCGGGCAGATTCTCAAGGATGCTATCGTCGACCAGTTTCGTGAGAAGACCGGCGAACGGCCAAACGTCGATACCCGCATCCCCGACCTGCAGCTCAACCTGTACATCCACGAAAACAAGGCGCGCATCAGTGTCGATCTCGGTGGCGGCTCGTTGCACAAGCGCGGGTACCGCGACGCATCC
>JBNKSB010000262.1:0-8426 GCA_050297095.1 Pontiella sp.
ATGATGGAAGACTGGGCCAACGACGACGTCAAGCTGCTGACCTGGCGCAAGGAAACCGGCGAAACCGCGTTTGAAAAGACCGAGCCGGCCGATGTTGCGATCTCGGAGCAGGAATACTTCGACAAGGGCATCCTGATGGTGGCGATGGTCAAGGCCGGTGTCGAGCTGGCGTACGAAGCCATGGTTGAAGTCGGCATCAAGCCGGAGTCGGCCTACTATGAATCGCTGCACGAAACGCCGCTGATCGCCAACACGATTGCGCGCAAGAAGCTGTTCGAAATGAACCGCATCATTTCCGATACCGCCGAATATGGCTGCTATCTCTTCTCGCACGCCTGTGTTCCGATGCTGAAGGACTTCATGGGCAACGTGGGTACCGACGTCATCGGCAAGGGACTGGCTGCTGACGACAACAAGGTCGATAATAAGACGCTCGTCGCCATTAACGCCGACATTCGCTACCACGATGTAGAAGTTATCGGTGAAGAGCTCCGCGCCGCCATGCAGAACATGAAGTCGCTCTAATAATGTCCTGCAGGCATCCCGCCTGCCATTCATGAAAAACGCCTCCGGAATCCGGGGGCGTTTTTTTTTGTTGCGAAGCTCCCGTTCTCGGAAATATTTGTCGTCGTTTTTCACAACGCGCAGGCCGGCAGTGGTATGTGGCGCTTATGATCGGTCCAATCGGATATGTCCGACAAATCTTTCCGGAACCCTGCTTTTGGTGTATTTATGCAACCTATAGGAAACAAGTAGCTTATGGGATTTGGGCGGGCTGGCACACCTCGTGTTAAATAGGGGTGACCGATTTGGCCGGGAAATGTGAAACAACCAGGAGAATAAAATGGCGAAGAAAGAAGTAGAGCGGTTTTTAATTGCCGGTGCCGAAGACAAGGTATTGCGTCTGAAGTATGACACGCTGGAGCCAAAGTCGGCCTTTGTGGCCGAGGCGAATAATGAGGGATTTGATTTCACCGAAAAAGAGCTCGATGATGTTCTGCGTGAATCGGGCGATGACTTTGCATCGTTCGGCAATCCGCGCAAGCGCGGCATCTGGTGGTTCTAAAGAGGAGCGGCTGCGGTTTCGCGGCCGGCAAATCTTTCGTCAAGGCTGGCGGGGCGGCGGTTGTTACGGTCCGGCCAACGCTCGATCCGTTTCGGCACCATCTGGCGATGGTTGAACGGCTTTGGGGGTTGTTACCGTTGTTAACCCTTTAACGGGAAGGAGATTATATATGGACAGTGCGTTGGGCGTCCGGATGGGGACATGCCCCCGCCTACCGAAATGAATATTTCCGGTGCCGGCGTGTATGTTCGTCTGATGTCTGGCATGTACCCTGCTTAATTATAATTAATGATTATTGATATTCAAACGTTATGGGAGTCCGCGGATAACGATCCCGAGTTTGCTGGTGAATTGCTGGAGCTGTTTGCAGAGCAGGCTCAGTCGGAGCTGAAGCGCCTTTCCGGTGCGTTGTGCGGGCGTGATGCGGCGGAGATTGCCGCCATAGCTCATAAGATGGTCGGCTCTGCCGTGGCGTGCGGGTTTGTGCGCTTTGCAGAGGAGCTTCGCGCATTGGAGCTTGACTGCCTGAAGTTTTTGCCAGAAAACATGGAAGAGCGTATCTCGCGCCTGAAAATTCTATTTGGGGAGAGTTTTTCCGGCATAAACGCTCTTCTTGAGGGTGGGGAATATCATGAAGCAGGTGTTGATTGTTGATGACGATGTCTTTTTGACCGATTTGTACTCAAAGCTCCTGACGAAAGAAGGAGTGATGGTCGATGCTGTGAATTCAGGGGATGAAGCCCTGAAGCGGATTGCTGCGTCGCCGCCGGATCTGGTCGTCTTGGATATCCACATGCCAGGAATGAAAGGCACCGATGTTCTGCGGACCATCCGCCATGATTTGGGACTTCAGCATCTCTGTGTGATCGTGTTTGCGACCGGGTATATAAAGAATCTTGTTGCCGAGGTGGGCGATTTGGATGCCCAGAAGATCATCTCCAAAATGAAATGCAAACCCCGGGAACTCGTGGCGGAGATTCAGGACTCTCTCGCGAATCTGCCGGATGCATCCTCCGTTCCGGAAGGAAGTTCCGCGCTGGAGGTGGCGGTTGGCCATTTGGCGGATCCGGGAAATAAAAACTGCGCCCTATGGCTCGATCGCCTGAAATCTGATTCCCGGGATGAAGC
The DNA here is from genome assembly GCA_050297095.1 of Pontiella sp. Taxonomy (GTDB): domain Bacteria; phylum Verrucomicrobiota; class Kiritimatiellia; order Kiritimatiellales; family Pontiellaceae; genus Pontiella. The sequence continues at coordinate 2,195 of JBNKSB010000262.1, forward strand.
GCGCCGTGTCTGTGTGCTGCATATTTATTACCTGTTCCGGGGGCAAATTCTGCAAGCGATGCAATCGGATGCGCTCTCCCCTGAAGGGAAGCTGGGGCGGGCTCTCCGAAAACTGGTGAACGACTTATACGACCATCCCCATTTGATTCAGGATTCAACGGTAGACGCGCTGGGCCAGGCGCTTCGCAAGCTGCAGGCTTTCAGTAAAGAATGCCGCAAGGATTCGCTCGAGTCGGAATCGCTGCTTAAAGATATTCTGGCGGATTTGTAGGTATTGGCGATCCCATAGCGGCTGCATCATCCTTTCTCTCCTTGCTCAAGGTTTGCGGGCAGCAACCATGGTTTTACCTTTTGCTTCCCGCATCGCGGGCGGGCCGATCGCATGAATTGTTCCGGGTGGTATTTGGTCGGTTCAAGCCGGTTTTCGCGTAAACACAAAGTCAACCATGACTCGCCGCTGCACCTGGTTGATCGACTGTTGAACCTGCAGAATGACGGCATCAACGCTCTCCAGTGTGGACGGAGAAAGCCCAGCAACGCTATGTTCCTCCAGATAGAGCGTGATCCAGTCAATCAGGTTCACGAACTGGTCGAGTGCCGTCCCGAACATGGTCGTCGATGGCATGTCTTCGTGCTCGACCTGAAACCGGTCGGCTACATGACAAAGGTGCTGATAGGCCTGCCGGAATGGTTTTTGGACGCGGGGCCAGGCTTCCTCAATATCAACCGGTTGCATGAAATGAAACGTTGGGCTTTTGACGATTTTTTTCCTGCGGAAGCCACGGATTTCCAGCAAGGAAACCTTTATGCAGTCCAAATGCTCTTCCAGCAGTTCGATATCAATGGTCGGTGAGTTGTTCGGCCGACGCGATCTCTTTAGCATTCTTAACACCCCGTTTCTGCTATCAATATAAAAATAGCGGATTAGGTCAGGATGGTAAAGGATCAAATTATCATGTTGCTACTTTGTGGGCATCACGCAAATTGTTCCCTGGAAGCTAGGTAGCCATGCCCGCAGTATCTGGCCGCTCCTCCCTTCGCCAAGGCTACAGGCTCTGAAGAATTTCCAAAACCTTGGCCGGGTGGGCTTCGGCTTTGGGCACTTTGCGCCAGTGTTTGACGATCTTGCCCTGTTCATTGACAATGACGGTGGAGCGGATGCAGCCGATGGAGGTTTTTCCATAGAGCACCTTTTCGCCCCAGGCGCCATATTTGGCCATCATCTTGGTGTCCGGATCGGAGAGCAGGACGAAGGGCAGGTCGAATTTGTCGATAAACTTGTCATGCGAAGCGAGGCTGTCCTTGCTGACGCCCAGTACGACCGTGTTTTGATCGGCGATTTCCTGATTCAGATCGCGGAAGCCGCAGGCCTCCTTGGTGCAGCCCGGCGTGTTATCGCGCGGATAAAAGTAAATCACGACCTTCTTGCCCGCATAGTCCTTGAGCGAATGTTTTTTTCCGTCGCTGCCTTCGAGTGTGAACGCCGGCGCCTTCTTTCCTTCGAGTGATTCCATAGCAGATTCTCCTGTATTTAATTGCGTAGAGGTTTGTCGATTTATTCCGCTGGAAGCAAGCCAAAGTGGCGGCACCCTTCGTGGACTCCGGCGATAAAGGGTTGTGTCGCAAAGAACAGCCTGCTGCGCTTTGCATCGTCATCCGCCCACTCCTTCAAGTCGGTGATGAGTTTGGGATCAGCGTTATTCACTACAATGCCGTTGATTCCACTCTTGAAGGCGTGCTCATCGTTGCCGGAGTCGCCGGCATAGACGACGTGGTCTGGGTCAAGCTGCAGCTGCCGGCGCAGAAAGTGGACGGCATAGTCCTTGGCGACGCCCGCCGGAAGGACATCAAGAAACGCCTCACCGGAATAGACGTCCACACTGTAGACCAATGCGGCGTCGATGCCGGCGGACGTCAGTTTGTCATCAATCTCCGGCAACAGCTGCTCAGGTTTGTCCTCCACCTTAAAAACATAGCTGTGCTTGAATTCGGTTTGTCGGGAGGGGTCCTGCTCGGGATAGCCTTTCAGGACTTTGGCGACATCGTTGGCTGTATGTCCGCCAAATTGGTTTGCCATTTCTTTGCGATAGGCCTCGCTCAGGATCCATTCGCCCGTTTGTTCATCGGGAAGATAGAGCGCGGTGCCGACGTCGCAGATCAGCCAGTCCGGTGTGGGCAGCTTCCATTCGGCGATGCCTTTCAGGACACGATGGAGGTCGCGGCCGGTGGCGTAGGCCAGCGCCAGACCGGTTTGTGTCTCGAGGGCCTTGGCGAAACATGCGATCTCCGCGTTGCGCTCCGGCTTGTCATCGAGCGGGATAACGGTGCCGTCCATGTCGCTGGCAAGGAGGTGGTGAATCGCTTTCATGATGATGTACCTAACGTGCTTTGGCGACGGGTTGCAACCGGATTTCCGTGTAAGTTTCATAATTGCTTTGCGGTCACCGGAAGGAAATGCTTGGCTTATCGCCATGAGCCCGACTGCTACAATCGACCCGCTCGACATGCAGCCGACACGCCCTGTCATTTTTGGCGAGGTCCTGTTTGACTGCTTTGGTGAAAACGAAATTCCCGGAGGCGCCCCGTTGAACGTAGCTTGGCATCTGCAGGCGCTGGGCTGGAATCCCTTGCTGATTTCCCGCATCGGAAGCGACGATGCCGGGCGCAAGATGGTCACGCGCATGCGCGACTGGGGGATGGACACTACCGGACTGCAGCATGATATGCACCATCCCACCGGACGTGTGGAGATCAAGATGGAGGGCAAGAGCCACACCTTTGATATCCTGCCCGACCAAGCCTATGACTTTATCGAGCCCGAATCCGCTCGGTGCGCCGTCAACCTGCGGCAGTGCGGTGTGCTCTACCACGGTGCACTGGCGTTACGCGGCAAATCACGTGATGCGCTCGAGCGTTTGCACGAAGCCGCGGAAGCTCCGGTTTTCCTGGATATCAACCTGCGAGATCCCTGGTGGTCGAAGGATGATGTGTTGGGGATGATTCAGCGTGCGAATGTTCTGAAGCTGAACGATGACGAACTGGAGCTGTTGAAGCCAGACCACTTGAATGAGGAAACGGTCGAAGATGCCGTCCAGCATCTCCGCGAAGCTTGGGAGCTCGATGCCGTCTGGCTGACATTGGGGAAAAAAGGCGCCTTGTACAGCTCCTCGAACGTGAATGTCTTGCGCGTGGCCCCGGATGACGCTGATGCGCCGGTGGTCGATACTGTTGGCGCCGGGGATTCATTCAGCGCGGCGTTGCTCGGAGGCTTTCTCAAGGGCTCCTCGCCCGAGGAGACGGCGCAGTGTGCGACCGCGTTGGCGACTCGCATTTGCGGGCAGCGGGGAGCCACGTCGATGGATATGGACGTGTATAAAGGTCTGGATGCGGTGACCAATGGCTAAGCAAGGGGATAAGGGATTGTATATCGTGCTGTTGAGCGTGCATGGGCTGATTCGCGGCGAGGATATGGAGTTGGGAAAGGATCCTGATACAGGCGGACAGATTCTGTATGTCGTCGAGCTGGCGCGTGCGCTGGCAAAGCATCCGTCGGTGGATCGCGTGGATCTCCTAACCCGTCAGGTGATCGATAAAAAAGTCGACGACAGCTATGCGCAGCCGGAGGAAAAGCTGTCCGAAAACGCCTACATTATTCGCATTCCATTTGGACCGCGCCGCTATCTGCGCAAGGAAAAGCTGTGGCCGCATCTGCCGAGTTTTGTCGACAATGCGTTGCCGCACTTCCGCAAGCTGCGCCGTATTCCGGATATTGTGCACGGCCACTATGCCGACGCCGGCATGGTCGGCGCTACCATGGCGCACCTTCTGGGGGTTCCGTTCTTGTTTACCGGCCATTCCCTCGGGCGGGTCAAGATGGAGCGGATGCTCGAAAGCGGTGCGCAGCGCGACCAGATCAACAAGCGCTACAACATGGATATGCGCATCGAGGGCGAGGAACTGGCGCTGGATTCCGCTCCGCTGGTGATCACCAGTACGCACCAGGAGATCGAGCAGCAGTATGAGATGTACGAGCACTACGAGCCCGAATGCATGCGCGTGATTCCGCCAGGCGTCAACCTCGATCGTTTTTCGCCACCGGTCCGCAAAAACTTCCAATGTGACATCCGCATCGAAATCGACCGCTTCCTGCACGATCCGAGCAAGCCGATGGTGCTGGCCATGGCCCGGCCGGACGAGCGCAAGAATTTCAGTACACTGATCCATGCCTTTGCCAACAATTATCGGCTGCGTCAAGAGGCCAATCTCGTGATGGTGCTGGGTAACCGCGACGATATCCGGGCCATGGACCGGGGCTCGCGCAAGGTAATGATCGAGGTGCTGTACCTGATCGACAAGTACGATCTTTATGGCTCCGTGGCGATTCCCAAGCACCATGCCGCCGATGATGTTCCGGACGTCTATCGCCTTGCCGCCGCCTCGCGAGGTATTTTTGTGAATCCCGCCTGGACGGAGCCGTTTGGGTTGACGCTGATCGAGGCCGCCGCCAGTGGGCTGCCGATTGCCGCCACAAATGATGGCGGGCCGCGCGATATCATCGGAGCCTGTAACAACGGCATCTTGATCGATCCGTTCGATGCCGGGAAGATGGGCGACACCTTGCTGGACATGCTGCAGAGCAAGGAGTGGGACAAATGGTCGGAAAGCGGGGTTGTGGGGGCCACCGAAACGTTTTCCTGGAGCAGCCATGTGAAACGCTATCTCAAAGAGGTCAACAAGGTGCTGGAAGACACTTCCGGCTCGCGAAAGCTGCCGACGCGCCGAAGCCGCATCCCCGAGGTGGACCGCATTCTGATTACCGACATCGACAATACCCTGACCGGCGATGACGCCGCCGTGGAATGCTTGCTGGCGGCGTTGGAGAAAGCGGGGCCGTTTACGGGCTTCGGTATTGCGACCGGCCGCCCCAAGGAAAGCGCGCTGGAAAAACTGGCGGAGCTCGGTGCGCCTCCGCCGGATATTCTGATTACCTCGAACGGCGCGTCGATTCGCTATGGCAGCAACCTTACCGAAGACAAGGCCTGGAAACGGCACATCAACTACCGCTGGGAGCCGGACGCGGTACGTGCCGTTATGGATGAGGTGCCCGGAGTGTATCTGCAGGACGAAGAAGAGCAGCATCGGTTCAAAATAAGCTATACGATCGATGCCAAGAAGGCACCGAGTGTAAGGCGAATCCGCGGGCTGCTCCGCGAGGCCGGCCTGCGGGTGGATGTCACGTGCTCGCTAAAGATGTATCTCGACCTGATGCCGATCCGTGCTTCGTGCGGGCTGGCCATTCGCTATCTCGCCTTCAAATGGGGAATCTCCTTCGACCATCTCCTCGTGGCAGGGGATTCGGGGAACGACGAAGATATGCTGCGCGGAGAAACTCTGGGCGTGGTGGTGGGCAACCATAGTCCCGAGCTGAAGAAGCTTAAGGGCCGCCCGCGCATCTATTTTGCCGAAGGGTGCCATGCCAACGGCATTCTGGAGGGTATTGCCCACTATGACTTTTTTGGTGAGATCAACACCCACGAGGAGGAATTGAATGATTCTTAAATTACAATCGGATTTCGAAACACATCGCCCAGCCCTTTTTTCCCTGTTGCGCCGCCTGAACGATTCCGGCCGGTCGATGCTTCTGCGTACGGATGTGACCGACCAGCTGGATGTCTTCCTGGATTCGCCGGAAGGCATGGCGTTGAAGGGGTCGTACGCCGAAAATCTGTTCCGCAAGACCGAGGAAATGATCATTCACGACGGTTGCCTGCACATGGCGGTACGTTACCAGGTGGCCGATTGGCACTATTTCCGTGTCGATACCGGCAACGTCTGCATCAGCGAGCAGAGCCCTTCCGGATTTCTGGAGGCCAAGGAGCGGATGGCCAACGGCTTCAATCCGGATGAAGATTGGTCGCTCGAGCTGGACCTTAAGCCGTTCGAACGGGGCTTCCCTGTGATGAAGGAAACCAGCTCAATCGGGCAGGGCGTCGCTTTCCTGAATCGCCACCTCGCACACCGGGTTTCACGAAAGCAGGGGGAGGCCCTGCTCGATTTCCTGAAGCTGCACAAGTATGGCGACATCCAGCTGATGCTGAATCAAAAGGTGGAGAACGTAGAGGAGCTGCAGCAGGCGTTGCGTGCGGCTCGGCAATACCTGCAGAAGGCGGACCCCGATCAGGAATGGGATGAGCTTCGTCCGCAGCTCCCGGAAACCTGTTTTGAGCCGGGC
>JBNKSB010000263.1:0-4665 GCA_050297095.1 Pontiella sp.
CACGGTTACCGCCGATCGAACACGCCTGCGTCAATGCATCGCCAATCTGGTCGACAATGCACTCAAATACAGCCCGGACCAGAGCGAGGTTGTCCTCGCGGGACGTTCTAATGAAGCGACGGTAGAAATCTCGGTCCATGATCTGGGGTGCGGAATTCCGGAGGAGGACCTTGGCAGGATCTGGGATCGTCTCTACCGATGCGAACGCAGCCGTGCCACCCCTGGGCTGGGCCTTGGGCTGAGCATGGTATGGGCCATCGTCGAAGCCCACGGAGGAACCGTGGATGTACAGAGTGAACCAGACAAAGGATCCATATTTACCCTCACCCTGCCGCGCAAAACGAAAGAGGCTGATCAAGCCTGATCAGCCCCTTCAGCATCACTATTCCGCCGAAATGGGGATGGATTTGCGGGCGGCCCTAGCCTGTTCCGTTTTCGGCAACGTTAGCGTGAGCACGCCGCGCCCTGTGACAGTGGACGGCGAGGATGCTGTCCCTCCAGCACTCGGACAACCAGCCCTCCCATGCGGTAAAAACCTTCGAGCCCTCTTTGGCCTCCGTGGTGGAAAAAAGAAAGCCCCCTGGATTGCTCCAGAGGGCCCCGCCGCCGTTCCCACCATGGGGGTGATGAATCAGGCGGCTTCCTGTTCAGCCTTGTGGATGCGGCGAATAGAACGCCGGCCGTGCCGCTTGACCAGCTGCTTTTCAATACTGTCGAAGACGTCTGCAATGGCGGCGTAGACCCCGTCGTGCATGCCGGTTTTTTCGGAGCTGTGCGCCACGTAGAGGCGTTCGCCGGGAACGTGGAGCTTCACCTTTACCTGAAAGACGCCCGTTTTTTCGCGGTGATGCGTTTCGTCTATCACCACATAGGCCTTGGCCCCGGCGAGCGGGTATTTATCGAACCGCTCCATCATCTGTTCCACCAACCATTGAACCCGCTTTGACTCGCGCATATGTCGAAACTGGACTTCGACCGGAATATGGGCACCGGCGTTCTGTGCCTCAAAGTAAGAAGGTGCGGATTTAAGCTGTGTTGATGTATACATTACATCGGCTCCTTTCTTGTTGGTTTTCTATTCAGATGTACGCGCGAAATACCCATACCGCGCGCTCGTTGTAAACAGAAGACTAACCCCGAAGACACAACGTTCAAAGTATTTTTTTAGCGCCGAAACACGCAATTCCCCGTCCTGTTTCGCAAGCCATTGGAACCGGCGGAAATGTGTAATCCGACTCCTGCAATAAAGCCGTAAAAAAAGTGGCGCACCAGGCTTGGATCCCCATGCATCCTGCAATCCGCGTACCGTTTCAATGACGCGGATGGCGTAAAACGAACCCACCTTCGGCGCAAACGGATTCGAAAGGGGCCGTGCGCCAGCGCATGAGGACGGGGATGCGCAGACCATATTGCGGGCTTAGGGCATCCCCCGAATGAGGTACCGTAGCCCGCTGTTATCGTAGAAGTGCCGCCGTGTCTTTTTCCATCCACAGGAAACGCGGCGAGGATGTCGCGTGGGCCACTTTCAAGCCGATGTAAAGAATACCCATGGGTGTACGTCCAGATGGCGCCATTCCTTCACTGAGGCATGCGGCGGGGGAGCTTCGTTGTTGTGTGAATCCTTTTGCATAATATTTTTCCTCCGTCCGGTAAATTTTGAATATTAGCATTGTGTGATAGTGACACAAGGGGGAAACCTAATCCCCATCGGACAACTCGATACACACAACGTCCTGCATCGGCCAGATACACCTTGTTATCCGGGGCTTTCCAAAAAGATGGAATATGGATACTTGCAACAAAAAACCCGGCCGAAGCCGGGTGTTTGTGTTAGCCGGAGGAGACCGGGATCCGCTTGCGCTGCGCTTTGGCGGCCTCCGTTTTCGGCAACGTTAGCGTGAGCACGCCACGCTTGAATTTGGCCTTGGCCTTTTCGCGGTCGATCCGGGCGGGCAGCGGAATGGAGCGGTGAACACCGCCGTAGCTCATTTCGGAAACATGATAGTTCCGCTTCTTGGCTTCCTTCTCCTCCTTCCGTTCGCCACGGATAACCAGCATGTCCTCTTCGAGTTCCACCGTGATGTCATTTTCGTCCATCCCGGGCAGCTCGGCTTTCACGCGGATTTCATCGTCGGTTTCCGACACCTCGAATCCCATCGATCCGGCCATTCGGCGGCCGAGACTGCCGAAGCCGCGATAGTAGCCGTCGAACAGCTCATTGATTTCCCGGTGGAGCACATCGAAGGGATCCTCGCTCCGCCGCCGTTCCGGCAACGCACTGCGCTTTTTCCAGGGCATCAATTTGTCTTTCATGTGTACTACACCTCCTTCGTTCGATCAGCCTCCCGTGGTGATTTCAATCTTGCGTGGTTTGGCCTGCTCGGCCTTGGGCAGCTCGATGTCGAGCACGCCATTGTGCAGCCGGGCGCGGATCTGGTCGCGGTCGATTAATTGCGGAATGCTGAATTTGCGACGAAAGACGCCGGTATCGTATTCATCGACGAGCAACTCATACCCTTCGGGTTTCTCGCCACCCTGCTTCCCGGTGATTACCAACTCGTAGTTGTCGAGATGGATATCAACCTGATCCTGCTTCACGCCGGGCATGTCGCACCGCACGAGGATCGCATCCTCCTTTTCGTAGATGTCCGTTACCGGCACGTAGGTCCGTTCGTTGCGATCGGGCTCCATGGTTTCGCGGTTTACCTTTTCGAGACTCTTGTCCTGTTTATCCTTCATCGTTAACACCTCCTTTAGGATGCCTTGATTTCAATCCGTTTCGGCTTGGTGGCCTCGTGGCGAGGCAGCGTAATGGTCAGCACGCCGTTTTCGTATTTGGCCGTCACCTTGTCGTTCTCGACCGCATACGGAAGACGGACGGTGCGGACAAACTGGCCGGTTTCGCGCTCACGACGATGGCACACGGCATCTTCCGCCGGCTTGTCGCCTTTGCGTTCACCCTTGATGGTGAGCTGGTTGTTGACGACGTTGATATCCAGATCGTCGACTTCCAGTCCGGGCAGCTCCGCCGTCACGATCACATTTTCCGAATTGCCCCACACATTGAGTGCCGGGAAGCGGGACATAGCCGTTCCGCCTTCGTAGCCGTCGAACAGACGGTTCATTTCCCGCTGCAAAGAACGCAGTTCCGCAAACGGGCTCCATGCTCTGTCAGTAGTCCAATACATGTTCTGCACTCCTTTCATTGTCGGCTCCCGCCCCATGCGGAAGCGTGTAGATCATGTTCACATCAGTCCCCTATACAAAAAATGTGCCAACCGGATAATGAAGCATATCCCCTTTGTTTTCGGCGGTTTTGTGATTTAAGAGCTCCCGAATGAGCGTGAAAAAGCGACACAGTGCGCGTCACAGTTGTGCCGTTTTTTTACACACGTTGGACGCCGGGGATGGCGCATCCCTCTCATCCCGCCAATCCTGTTTATCCTGTCTAAATATCTCCGTGTTCCTTTGTCTCTTCTGTGGTAGATATCCATTCACCCAAGGAGATTTTTTATGGAACGAAACAACCGAATCACGATCGAATACTGCTCGAAGTGCAAGTTCATGATGCGTTCGGCATGGATTGCGCAGGAGCTGTTGCAAACCTTTGAAGGCGACGTGGATGAAGCTGTGCTGAAACCCAGCGAGATTGCCGGCATCTGGCGCATCCATGCCAACGGACAGCAGGTATGGGACCGCAAGACCGAACGCGGCCTGCCGGAGTTGAAAGACCTCAAGCGGCGGGTGCGCGACGTGATTGCCCCCGACAAGGATCTGGGTCACGCGGAAACCGTCGAACCCAAGACAGAGGGCTAACATGAACTGGAGCCTCGTTTCCCTGATCGTCATCTGCGTTGCCTTGGCGGGTCATTATCTTTCCCAAAAACTGCTACTGGCCAAGGGCTGGGAGGCAGATGATCAAAATCCGTATATCAAGCGGCTGATTACCAATGGGAGCCTGTTGATTATTGTTGCGATCGCGGCGCTTGTGGTAGCGGATCCCCCCTACGGACTCATTGGTATTCTGCTCTTCATCGAGGCCGCCGTCTGCTTCGCTTTCGCACGCAAGCTTTCCAGAAAGTAGATAACCACGAAGACACGAAGCGCACGAAGCATTCCTTTCTTTGAGTCTTTCGCGACTTAGTGTTAAATATCCGTCCATGGATTCAGAGATAAATTTAAAGCCGATTGGATTGATTCGGTCGTGCTACGGGGAAAAGTTTGGTATTCCGCGTCAGCCGGGACTGGTGCGCAGTGCGACGGCGATACTGGAGTTGTTGCCGCCGTACAATACCGAGGAAGCCCTGCGCGGGCTGGAAGCATTTTCCCACGTCTGGATCCTGTTTGTGTTCCATGAATCAGCCCGCGAAAGCTGGAAAGCCACGGTGCGACCGCCGCGGCTGGGCGGCAACGAGCGCGTCGGCGTTTTTGCTTCGCGTTCCAACTTTCGGCCCAATCCGATTGGGTTGTCGGTTGTCGAGCTACTGGAGGTTGAAGGCACCACGCTGAAGCTCGGTGGCGGCGATTTCCTGGATGGCACGCCGGTGCTGGACATCAAGCCCTACATTCCCTATGTCGATCGTGTTCCAAATGCGACAGGGGCATTTGCCGACGGCGCACCAGAGCCGGTCAACGAAGTGTTGTTTTCCCCCGAGGCAAGAAAAG
>JBNKSB010000264.1:0-9342 GCA_050297095.1 Pontiella sp.
CCCATCGAGGAGCCGTTTTCTTGTCCTTTAAAGCGGATGGCGTCCACCACGCGCCCGGGTGCGGACAGGACGACCTGCTCCCCGGCCTTGTCGAGGCCGAATCCAGTCATCCGGTCGGGATGAAAATCGTCCTCATCAAACTCGGTGAATCCAAATGCGGGGATGACCGTTCCGTTAGGAATCGGCCATTTGTTCGGTTCGCTCAGATCATCGCTCAAATACCAGCCGTTGAGCGTGACGGAAGAGGCGGTCGGATTGAACAGCTCGATCCGGTCGTTCGAATCATACGGCGGTGCAAGGCCGGTATCGGTATGCGCCGTGATTTCGTTCAGTAGCACGGTAGGACTCGCAGTGGGATCGGCCTGTCCCGGCGAACCGTTGATGTATGTGCTTGCCCGCCAGTTTCCACCGTAATCGAGCGATCCCTGTTCCTCTGTGCCGATGGCCGAATCCAGCGGCACGAGCGAATGCCCAGCTCCATCGGCCGCCTGCGGCCAGTTGCGCGCGTCCGAATAGGTGAACGAAACCAGATCGTGGCCATGGAATTCAAGGTCGACCGTTTCCCCGCCGTTGTCCAAATCGCCGCTGTATTCCCCGGCGATGATCATGCTATTGGTGTCGTAGATGGAGCTGAATGCGGCGATGTCCTTGACCACCACCAGGTATTCGTTCGGGGCCAGCAAGCCGTCCTTGAATTTAAAGTCGATGGCGTTGTCCAGCTTGTAGCCGGCGAGGAGCACGGCCTGGGTGGATACATTCTGGATTTCGATAAAGTCGTTCGAATTACCACCGGACGCATGATACATCAGCTCGGTAACCGCCAGAGGAGCTTCTGGAGGCCAGAAGGTGTCTTCCGCCAGCGCGCTCCATTCACCGCTTGGAAATAGGCAACGGGCCTTGATCTGTACCGGTTCATGGATGGCCATCGGATCGGTGTAGCGTGATCCGGCAATGTTTCCGCCGATGGCACGTGGATCGCGGCCGTCGGTGGTGTAGTAGATCGTGCCCTGCGCAGCCGTCAGGCTGACTACGGTGCCATCAGCAACGGGTCCGCCGGCACGACTGATTTGCGGCGGGGCGATGGAAGGAATCAGCCCGTCGGCATTCAGATATCCAATGACCACGTCCACCCGTCCGGAAAAGAATGCGCGTGCCGATGCGGCGGCGGTCAGCCAGGCATCGCGATCCAGTCTGGTGCTGCCCCAGCGGGCGGCGTTGGCGATGATGGCCCGGTCAATCTGCGCCTGTCGGACGTCGAACCGCGCTTCGCAATTCGTCTGGGTCAGCGCGCCAGTGTTCTTGAAATACCTGTAGACGTGGTCGGCGAAGGCCATCCGGTATTCGGCGTTTTCCAGTAGCTTTTCATGGAGAGTTTGCGGGTTGAAGTACTCGGGTTGCTGAAGGTGTTCATCCGTGAAGGGGCCGGTGCGGTCGAGCTTTGTCGAAGTATCGAGCGCGTGCTCGCAGTCGTGCTGGATCCACTTGAAGCCATCGGGATTCTTGCGGTTGTATACCGCATACAGATTGTTCAGCGTGTGCCCGAGGAATTCGGTTATGCCGTTGTCCGAAGCCCCCGTGTAGTAGATCAGCAACAGGTAGTCGATCAGGTTGTCGGGATCAAGGAGCTTTTCCTGCGCCGGATCCGGATTACCGTTTGCATCCAATCCCTGTACGGCAAAATAATCGGCGTTGTCGGAAAACCCGTCCATGGCTGCGGCATGGAGCCGGTTGTAGGCATCGAGTGTTCCGTCTGTCGCTTCAGCCTCGTACCACCCCGGATCGGTCCAGGACGTGTTCTTAACAACATCGTAGTCGTCGGGATCGCCGCCGAAATAGGATGCGGCATAACTGGCTTCCGGGCGCTCCTCCGTCATGTAGATGCCCCAGTACTGCCCGTTGAGATAGAGGTGGTAGTAGCGGCTGCGGGTATAGGCCACGCCCATGGCTCCCGCCGAGTCGCGGGTAAAGACATCCCGCAGGAACGTGTTTTTTTCCTGGTTGTCTACCGGGAGGGTCCAGTTGTAGTTGATGGCGGTTCGCAGATCCATGTTATCGAAAGAGTCCACGCCCTCGTCACCGAAAAGCGGATAGTGCAGTTTTCCATCGCCGTACTCTTTCCTGAAAAACAGCCGGAACGCATGCTTGGCATAATTGGAATGGCGGCTCCAGCCTCCACGGATGCGCAGGCCGGCGTTGACTTGAAACCCTTCACTGCCGTCAGGATTGATCAGCTCCACCGAGGCGGGGCGCTCCCAACGCTCGACGGCGTTGACATAGATTCCTGTTTCCGGGGCGTAGAGATTGTCGTCGGAGGTGGTGACGGAAATGGTCGGAATATCCTTAAGGGACTGCTGAACCGTCACGACCTGATTGGAGTTGTCGTGATAGGTTTTATTTAGTACGCCGGAATCCATGCCGGTAATCATGACCTGCCCATTGATGTCGTTAGTCGCACGCGGGACCGCGATCACATCGTTTATAAAAATATAGGAGTCGGTCCGGGAATACGAAGGCTTCCACCCTTCCTTGAAAGCTCGGACGCGGAGGTTTTTAGTCGAAGAAATCGTGATCGGTTCGGTGTAAAGTGCGCTGTTTGTTGTGGGTTCCGAGCCATCGAGGGTGTAGCGGATCGCGGCACCAGCGGTAATGTTGGAAACGCTGACCAGAATCGGGGCGTCGTAGAAACCGCGTTCCGGGGTCGTCACCGGGGGGGCAACATTCCCGAGATATACGATTCCCGTATTCGTCTGTCCTGGGGTTGGCGCGGTTAGCAGCCCTAGGCCCGATGCGTCGATTTCTCCATCACTGAACGCATAGCCAAAGGATGTGTCTTCCCCGAGGGCGGGGAAGATGAAGCTATCTTCGATGGAGGTGCCGTCCGGTTGAACCAATGCAAGGAATTCGCCGGAAGCACTCAGCTTGAAGTTGGTGTGTAGCTCCGCGCCCGCCGTTGAGCGGTCTTTATCCGAGGCGAATACCAGAAGGAATCCTTTCGCTGCAATGTTGGTGGCGGGCAAGGTCCATTTACTCAAATCCGCGGCATCGTCCGTCAGATGCCATCCGCCGATGGATACCGGGGCATTCGAGGGGTTATACGGTTCGATCCAGTCCGAAAAGCTTCCGTCTACATCCGTCAGCGTGCTCCCGTTGTCCGCCATGATTTCGCTGATTCGGATGGTCTGACCGTAGCTGGTGAAAGCCAGTAAGAGTGTGATCAATCCAGAAGTTATTAACTGTTTCAGTAGATTTGTCATCGTACGCTCCCGGACCCACCTCGGAGGGTAAATCTTTCATATAACCCTAATAATAAAAAAATACCATATTTTAGTAGGGGGTATAAGGCTGGACAGAAAATCGATGTCAGGGATTGGTCATGGAGGGCCATATTTCTGCATGGACCCTGAACAAGCTCGCCTCCTGAGCTGAGCCGGCTTCCGTTTTCCCCGGTTGTACCGTGTGGTTAAAACGGTGAGATAGAGGTTTCCCGATTGTTCGCTGCGGTACTGCGTTCGGGCATCCCTTAACATCAGACATGATGGCGCGTACTGATCTTTATGAGGATGCTTTTTAGATCGAGTGCCGAAATCGATTTTTAAACGATTTCGAATAGTGCAATGCGAAACAGAAAGCAGACACATGAGTATATTCGAAGCCTGGGTGTCCGACATTCGCGGCTATATCCGCATGTATCCTACGGTTTTTAAAACCGCACGCAACGTCATCCAGATCGAGGAAGCCGGCAAGCGCTACATTGATTTCTTTGCCGGAGCCGGCGTCCTTAATTTTGGTCACAACAACGAGGCCATGAAAGCTGTCATGATCCGGCACCTCGATGCCGATGACGTCACGCACAGCCTCGATATGGAGACCACGGTCAAGCGCACCTTCATGGAGCGTTTTACCGAAGTCATTCTCGAACCGCGCAACATGCCCCACAAGATGCAGTTCATGGGCCCGACCGGCGGGATCAAGCGCTCCGGCTACGGGCACGAACTCGGCTCGCACGGGATTCGCGAATTCACCAATGCTAAGCAGGTCTGGATTAAATAGGGCGCTCTTCCGCCCTCGCTTTATTGCTTTTCAGTGCTCAACACGATCCATTAAAATGGTCGGCGGCCTTTTTGGGCGCGTACGCGCTGCTGTTTGGGTTGCGGCGGTTTTTCGAGGTAGAGACCGTACCATTCCTCGCCGAGGCCTGCGTTGGAGAAGCTCTTGGGTTTGTCGTTGGAGAGCCGTTCCCAGTTGAAGGTCAGGGTTTCGTTGTTGGAGGCTTCCTTACCTTTCTTCAAAAGCTGGCGGGCTTCTTCAAGCTTATCTTCCTTTACCAGAATCCAGGACATTAAGGCATAAAGCAGAGTGCCGCGATCCTGCCGGAACCACTTGATCTTCTTTTTGAAGGTTTTTTCGGCGCCGGCGATATCGCCGTTCTTGTATTGGCGCGCCATTTTCATGGCCACGGCCATGGGTTCCATCATCATCGGACCTTTGAAGAGTCCTTGGGAGGCGAGGAGTTCGTCCACCTGCTCGAACTCCTTGAGCTGGTAGAGAAACTGCATGCGCATGGTGGCGATCTGTCGTCCCATCAAAAGGTTCCATTTTCTGAAAGGCTCGAGACGTTCGGTAAACTTGAGCGCATCCTTAACAACGGCCATCTGGTCGTTTTCGAGCTGCCGCTGAAGGAGCTTAACGTTGACGCCGGGTTTAGTTTGGGCCTGCTGGATCTTGCGGCTGATCCGCTGCTGTCCGGCCTTCATGATGCCCTCAAGCTCCTTCTGGACCTTGGTTATTTGCTTACGTACTAAGAAACCAACAAGATAGTAGGCGGCAATGAACCCGACAATGCCGAAAAAGACGGTCGTTCCCTGTTGGATCTGTGCAACCTTGAGGGCCGTCACCACGATGGCGGAAACCACCACTGCTATTAAAAGTGAAAACATGTTCCATATCCTTTGTTAAATTCGTTTTGGCCCGCTATGCAGACATATTAATGGATGAATCGCACGCAAAAAACACCGCCTAAAATCTGGAAACGGGTCGTTTGGGCTTAATTTCGGTAAGCTGGAATTGTTATGTGGTCTGTTGAAGGCGGGCATAGATAAACCTGCTTCCGCCTTGACGAAAATCCTAAACCGGCCAAGCTAAAGGCGGGTCTTATCATTCAATGAAGAGCCTTAACCATGGAGAGCGTGTATGAAAAAGTGGATATGCATACTAGGAAGCGTATTGGCCATGCCTTGCTGGGGGAATCGGGCGGATCTGGAGGATCGGATTCTTGCTGGGCGGAACCTTTCTGCCGAAGATGTGAAGGCATTGGAGCAAAAGATTAATGAAACCCCGGATGATATCGATTCGCGCATCAAGTTGGTCGGTTCTTGCTGGGACCAACGCTTCGGAAATTCGGAAAGCGCCACCTTGTTTCGGCAACAAGCGCTTTGGCTGATCGAGCATGCGCCCGAACATGAAATCCATAGCTCGCCATACTGCAGTCTTGATCGGATCATCGACGGAAATGCCTTCTCGAAAGGACGGGATCTATGGATCAAGCAGGTCGAGGCGGCTCCCGAAAATGTAGCTATCTTGGGAAACGCCGCGCACTATCTCCTGCAGGCGGACCGTAAAACGGCAGAGGAATATTTGCTGCGGGCGCAAAAGCTGGATCCGGAAAACATTCGCTGGTGCGAACGATTGGCGCAGATCTATTCATTAAACCGCAAGGTTGATTCCGGTGCGGCGAACCGGGCGCTGGCAGTGAAGGAGTTGGCGCAACTGGAAAAAGCGTATGAAATGGCGTCTTTGCTGGAGCGGGACCCCCTACAGGCCGATCTGGCGAAGGCAGCTTTTGCGGCTGGCGAATATGAAAAGGCCAGGGAAACGGCCATGCGCATGGTCGAGCATCCGGGACAGGGGTGGAATTCCGGGAACAACGTACACCATGGCAACATGGTGCTAGGATTGGTTGCCCTGCACGAAGGGGATCTGGAGGCGGCAAAGAAATATTTGATTGAATCGGGGAAAACAAAAGGATCGCCCCAGTTGGATTCGTTTGGTCCAAACATGATCCTCGCCAAGGCGTTACTGGAAAAAGGCGAAACCGATGCCGTCATTGAATATTTTACACTGTGCGGCAATTTCTGGGAAATGGACCGCGGTAAGCTAAAACAATGGTCGGCTTTGGCCAAACAAGGCATCGTTCCGGACTTCGGAGCCAACCTGCGATATTGAGCGCCAGGGATTTCCGGGAAACCACCACGTTAAAAAGCAGGGGAGAGGTCGGTAAAGCCGGGAGCTGCTTCGTTGGCGCCGGCGGTGATGAGTTCCTGTTCGGAGAAGGATGAGGTAATGCCGATGCAGCGGGAGCCGGCAGCCCTGGCGGCTTGAACGCCGGTGATGGCATCCTCGAAAACGACGCATTCGGCGGGATCGAGTCCGAGCCGCTTCGCGGCTTCAAGGAATATATCGGGCGCGGGTTTCTTGTGTTCGATGTCGAGGCCGTTGACCAGTGCGTCGAACAGCTCTTCGTCCAAACCCATCTCGCGCAGATTGACTTGGAGCTTGGATTCGTCGGCGCTGGTGGCGATGGCGAGTTTCAGGCCGGCCCTC
Source organism: Pontiella sp. (assembly GCA_050297095.1). Classification (GTDB taxonomy): domain Bacteria; phylum Verrucomicrobiota; class Kiritimatiellia; order Kiritimatiellales; family Pontiellaceae; genus Pontiella. The sequence continues at coordinate 6,601 of JBNKSB010000264.1, forward strand.
TTGGACTGTTCGATGAACGACTTTACGCCGGGTAACGGTTGGAGTTTTCCGTGGGCACATTCGGCATACAGGCGGTAGGTTTCGTTCTTGTCGTCCGGCAGGGTCAGTTGGATGCCATGTTTTTCGGCGACGCCGCCCAGATATCGGTCTTCGCCGGTGCCCACGAACGGAATGAAATCCTCCTCGTGGACTTCCAATCCATACCGTTCCTTGAACATGCGGATGGCGGCTTCGGCAATGAAGGCTTCGGAATCGCAAAGCACCCCGTCCATATCGAATATGTACCCCTTGATCATGGGAACAAACCTACTTAACACGGGCCATCGACGCATGCGTTAAATTGAAAAAGCTCCTGATATCCATTTCAGGGGGCGCAGGAGGCCGGGCCCGGCGTATTGACTTTGATTCCGCTTTGACCTATTCAAACGAGCAGGGATGCACAGATGATCGACGGTAAAAATGCGGTTTTCACAGGGGAATCGCATTGCGAATGAAATATTTGACCTAAAAGGGATCGGGATTATGGGTGCTGAAGAAACCAATGATTTGGGCAAGCAGGTTGCAAAGCTGAAATTTATCGCAAGCCAGAAGGCCAGCGATCTTCATGATTTGATTGAAGATCGCTTGATGAGCGACTTTGAAGATATTCCGGCTTATGCGGAGGCTACCTACCAGGCCTGCAAGGCGTGGAAAGAGAAGCAGGACGAACTGAATACTCAATAGCCTGTTTTTCGAGAGGATCCTCTCTTCCGCGTTCTCGAAGAACGTGACGGGCTTTGCTTTTTGCCTATTAATGGTTATTGACGAGGGCATGGAAGAAATCCGATGGTCCCCGCCTTTTGATATTCCGAACCTGCATAGGCAAACCCATGAAGCAGACTGTTTTACACAATGACGAAATCGCGCCCGGCGTTTTTTGGATGGCCGTGGAGCGCCGGCACGACTTCAAGCCCGGCCAAACCGTAAAGGTGGGGCTGGGCGACGACCTGCCGCCGCGCATCTACAGCATTTGCAGCGGCAACCAGGAAAACGACCTGCGGATTCTCTTCAACATCAAGGAGGACGGCGCGTTGACCCCGAGGCTGGCCATGCTCAAGCCCGGCGACGCCGTTTGGGTCTCGGAGCCGGGGGGTAGCTTTATCGGAATGCCCGATCCCGCCGTTTGGATCGCCACCGGCACCGGCATCGCACCGTTCTACAGCATGCTCCGCTCGGGCATGGGAGAAAACAAGATCCTGCTCCACGGCGTCCGTCGTTCCGACCAGTTTTATTTTGCTGAAGAGTGGGAATCCGCGCTCGCGGAGAATTATCACCGTTTTTGCTCCGGCGAGGATGTCGCCGGCGCGCAGCGCGGGCGCATCAACCAATACCTCGAACTGCACGATCTGCCCAAGGACCGGAAATACTATATCTGCGGGCAGGCAACCATGTGCGTCGAAGTGCGCGATCTGCTGATTTCCAAAGGCATTCCCTTCACCAATATCGTCGTCGAGATCTATTTTTAACTCGATTCGACCGGTTCTCCACCGCAAGGTCCACATCATGAAACCCGCCCTATTTGGAAAAACACTGAACGAGCTTACCGAGCTGGCCGTCGGCCTCGGACTGCCTAAGTTTTCCGGAAAGCAGCTCGCCGACTGGTTGTACAAGAAGGATATCGCCGCGATTGCCGATATGAGCAACCTGTCGAAGAAAGCCCGCGAGCTTCTGGAAGAGCACTATTGCTTTGGGCTTCACGCGCCGGCCAAGGTGCAGGTCAGCACGGACGGAACGAAGAAATACCTCTTCGAAACCGCAACCGAAAACTTTATCGAAACGGCCATGATTCCCTTCAAGGAGCGTCGCACCGTCTGCGTCTCCTCGCAGGTCGGCTGCAAGATGGGCTGCCTTTTCTGCATGACCGGAAAGCAAGGATTCCAGGGGCAGCTCACCGCCGGCGACATCGTCAACCAAATCCGCAGCATTCCCGAATGGCACGAAGTCACCAACATTGTCTACATGGGCATGGGGGAACCGTTCGACAACCTCGACGAAGTGCTCAAGAGTATCGAAATCCTCACCGCCGACTGGGGCTTCGCCATGAGCCCGCGCCGCATCACCGTCTCCACCATCGGCATCACGCCCGGCCTCGTCCGCTTCCTCAACGAGAGCGAGGCGCATCTGGCTGTCAGTATGCATAGCCCCTTCCACGAGGAACGCCAGCAGCTGATGCCCGTGCAGATCGCCTATCCGCTGGAGGAGGTCATAGATGTCATCCGGCAATGGGATTTCAGCGGCCAGCGCCGTGTCTCCTTCGAATACATTGTTTTCCACGGGCTCAACGATACGGCAAGACACGTGAAGGAACTCTGCCGCCTGCTCAACGGGATCCGTTGCCGCATCAACCTCATCCGCTTCCATCCCGTGCCCGGTACTCCACTCAAGGGCACCGACGAGGAAACCCTGCAATGGTTCAAGGACGAGCTGAACAACAAAGGCCTGCTGACCACCATCCGCGCCTCCCGCGGGCAGGATATCTACGCCGCCTGCGGCCTGCTCTCCACCAAGGCGCTCTCCGCCCGGAAAAGCTGAGCCTTTGCGATAAAAACCCTCCCGCTCTGGCAACGAGCGGAGGATGTGGCCAAATGGGCTAAATCTAGTCCATCGTTACGGTTTTGAGGACGCGGGTTGGCCGCGTCCATGCCGAATATCCATCCCTTGATCATCCTTCTTTTCTGATGGAGGCCTGTTTCCATTGCATGC
>JBNKSB010000265.1:0-4883 GCA_050297095.1 Pontiella sp.
GCAATTCTGGAAATACTCTATGCCTCCGGCCTGCGGGTATCCGAACTGAGCAACTTAAAACTCGGCGATCTGCATATCGAAGACGGGTACATACGCGTGATCGGCAAGGGACGCAAGGAACGCGTCATTCCCGTAGCCGAGGATTCCGCCAACATTCTCGAATGCTACCTAAACGAAGTCCGACCCATGCTGTGTGAAAACCCGCATCTGCAGAATGTCTTTGTCTCCAAGCGCGAAACCCCGCTCTGCCGGCAGCGCCTCTGGCAGATCATCAAAAAATACACCAAAGACGCCGGCATCATGAAAAACGTGACGCCGCACACCCTGCGCCACTCTTTTGCCAGCCATCTGCTGCAGAACGGCGCTCCGCTTCGGGTCATTCAGGAAATGCTCGGACACGCCGATATTGCCACGACCCAGATTTATACCCATGTTGACGGCGACCGCCTAAAAAGCGTCCATCAGCAGTTCCATCCTCGGGCTTGAAAATTTCTGTAGTGCGGCGGGAAGCATGGCGCCACGCCGCTTTCAACACGCAAATCCTAGGGTGCAATGCGACAGAAAAGCGGAGTCGCCTTTCAGTTGCCTCCGCACTCCAAAACCTTTTTCCATGCTTTCATTCCACGAACAAATCACTATTCTTATGAACCTCGGAAATATTTGGAGAACGATATCGTTTATCTCAGGTTGATATGGCGCATTTCAAATACATAGGTAGGAACAAAAAGGGCGAGCGAGTCGAAGGCGTTGTGGACGCGGGCGACCGGGCCACAGCAGCCCGAGAAATCGAAACCATTGGCCACATCCCCATCTCCATTACCGAAACAACCAAGACCGTGGCTCAGGATCCTGGGAAGAAGAAGCTCCTCAATTTTGAGCTGGGCTTCCAGCGCAAGCCCAAAATGAAACTGCAGGACCTGTTGCTCTTTTCTCGCGAGCTATCAGACCTTGTCGCTTCCGGTATGACTATTGGACGTGCACTGCACACCTTGTCGGCCCGGAAGGATACAGGCGTCGTAGGCCAGATCACCACCACCCTGCGCGATGAGATTGTTCAGGGCACCTCGCTCTCGGATGCGCTGGAAATGTTCCCGGAAACCTTCACCCCGCTCTATGTCAACCTTGTTCGGGCCGGCGAGGCCAGTGGCCACCTGCCCGATGCCCTGGAAAATGTCTGCATTCATTACGAGCGCGTCCACGAAGCCCGCAGCAAAGTGATCGGTGCATTGGTGTATCCGGCTATCGTGATGATCATTGGCGGCGTTGCGGTCATTGGCCTCATGGTGGGTATTGTACCAAAATTCGTGGCCACGTTCGATGAGATGGGAGCCACCCTCCCCAAACCCACGCAACTGCTCATGCATGCCAGCGATTTCCTGATCAAGTATGGCCTCGTTGCACTCATCCTCATCGTTATCGGCTCGATTGCATTAAAACGATGGACCAAGGAAGGTCCCGGCAAGGTGATGTGGCATAAGGCCCAACTCAAAATCCCGATTATGGGATCAATCATTTCCACGAATGCCTATGCCCATTTTGCGCGCACCTTTGGAACCCTCCTGCAAAACGGGGTCTCCGTGCTTCCTGCCATGGGTATTGTCCAGAAGACCATTCAGAATGTGGTTATTTCCGAAGAGGTCGGCAAGGCCCGGGAGCGGGTTACGGACGGCGCAAGTATTTCGAAGCCGCTGGCACAGGGAAAAATTTTTCCGCGCTTGCTGATCGATATGCTGGCGGTCGGCGAAGAGACCGGGGACATGGCCGGCGCGCTGAAGCATATTACACGCCGCTACGACTCCGAACTGGACCGGCTGGTCAAAACCTGCACCACGGTGCTGGAGCCATTGTTGATTCTGCTGGTGGCGGGATTTGTGGGCGGGATCGCCATTTGCCTGCTGTTGCCCATCCTGCGACTGACGGATACTTTGCATGTTTAAAACAGATAACCGGAAGGAAAAATCCATGGAACAGAAGAAAAAGGATAAACATTTGAACAAGCGGTCAGGTTTTACCCTGATTGAAATCATTCTTGTGGTGGTCATCATCGGTATTCTATCCGGCATATTCCTTGGCGGCCTGAAAATCGGAGGCAAGACCGAGATGGCCAACGTTACCAAGGCTCAGGCGACCATTGCCACTCTGTCCTCTGCCATTCAGGAATATGAAATCATCAATGGGACCTACCCCACCTCGCTCGATGGATTACTGGATGAATCCAAGGGCGGCCCGTTTCTCCAGAAAATGGTGATCCCGCAGGATCCGTGGGGGAATCCCTATCAATTTACTGTTCCCGGGTCGCACAACACCCATACCTTCGACCTATCTGCCACCTCCCCCAAGGGAACCGTGGTCAACAACTGGGAATAGCACGGCAAAGCCGCCGGACCGATGAACAGGAAAACATCCCGCAAGCACATCCAACATCGAGCTGGGTTTACCCTGCTTGAAGTGGTGCTGGTGATGATTTTGCTGGTGATCGTTTCCAGTATATCGGTCCCCTATTTTGCAGGCACCTTTCAGAGCACCAAGTTGCGCACGGCAGCGCGCACGATCGAGCGCATGTCCCGCTATGGCCGCAGCATGGCAATCTTGCGGGAAGAAACGCTAACCATGGTACTCGACGGCGAGACCATGGAGTTGTTTATCGGCGGTCCGGACAATACCTCCACCAACGCCGCGGACGGCGAACTGGATCAGACCGCTCTCAAGAATCTTGGCTTTGTGGAGGACGATGCCCTCAATGCCGGAATCGAAAAGGAAATTCACCGCTACCTGTCTGATGACCTGACCGTCCGCGAATTCAAAAAAGAGTACGACGAGGAGGAGGATCATTATGAAAACCTATATCTCGTTCGCTTCTACCAGAATGGCCAGTGTGATGAATTCAGACTCGAACTAGAGGACCACCGGGATCGGGGGATCCTGATTGAAAACGATCCTGTATCGGGAAAAATCTGGTCCGAATTCTTGCAATAGAATCGGAAATCAGCCGTTGAATAGGTGTTTCAGTGCGGAATACTTCTGCATGTTGGCTTTCGCGTAATAGGATCATGGACAAAACGGATATCGATTGTATAAACAGCTATCTCGCCGGCGACGCCAATGCGTTGGAACCGTTGCTGGAAAAATACAAGCGCCCGCTCTATTCGTTCATCCTTAAAATGACCGAGGGTCGCGAAGATTCAGATGAAATCTTTCAGGAAACCTGGTTCCGTGCCCTGAAAAACATCCACAAGTTTAAACACAAGAACTTCCTCAACTGGCTGTTTCGGATTGCCCACAACCTCGTTATCGACCGCGCCCGTCGGAACAAGAAGAACATATCCATGCAACGGAATCTGGGGGGTGATGCCCACGACACCACACTGGAAGACCAATTGGCAGCGCCGGGATTAACGCCGGCCGAGGAAGCCGGGGGGAATTCACTGGGAATACGCATCACAGAAGCAGTGGAAACGCTTTCCCCCGAGCAAAAGGAAGTCTTCATGCTTCGGATGTATGGCAACGTTGCATTTAAGGAAATTGCCAAAATACAGCATTGTTCGATCAATACCTGTCTGGCCCGCATGCAATATGCGCTGGGCAAACTACGTTCTATACTACAAGAGGAATATGACGAGTTGCAGGAGGCACTCTCATGAAATGTTACAAAGCTGAAAAATCAATACTTTTGCAGGATTCCGGCGAGCTCGGAAACACCAAGACCGCGAGTCTGGAAAAGCATCTGGCGCACTGCGCGGCGTGTCGGCAATTCAGGCAGGCCCTGCAGGCTTCGACATCGGTTTTTGGTGAACAAGCCGAGCCTTCCGCCAAGTCCGTCCAGAACGTGTTGAGGGCGGCGCGCATCAATGTGCCGGTCCGGAAACCATGGTACATTCGTGGATGGAAGCCGGAGCTGGCCACGGTAGCCGCCTCTCTCTTTATTGCCGTGGGACTGTTTCTTGGCTACTACAACCCCAACAGGGTGGGACTGGAAATGCTTGTGACATCGGCCCAGCTACTGAACGCCGAAGATCAGGTGATCAGCGTTATGTATGATGGATTGTCTGAGGACGATCTTGCCTTCAATTTCCTGATGACCTACGAAGGCAACGACACCGAAGGTTAGCGACGACCTATTTCACCAAGACGCTCTTGCAACACATCGAGAGAATTAATGGGTTGCTCGCAAGAAAAATTTCGGCAGATGTATGCTGTGGATTTCCCGTCCACCATTGCCATATCGCGAACAAATGGTGCAATCCGATCGACCGTTGTAGAATCAGAAACATCCTTGAACAACACGGTTCGGGACGGATCATAGGCCTCATTTATACAGTTGAGCATCGCCTGTGTTTCAGCATCGTCACTTCTGCCTACCACAACAACCTCAACCCCTTTTGAGGCACCGAACAGGAATGCCAGCAACGTTTGGGCATATGCCGACGGCGAACGCTGAATCACGCCACCAAAGGCCCTCCCTGTATCACCGGCCTGCTGCTCCAACTCGAACCGCCCAGTGAGACGTGCCAGTCGTAGCAGGTTGTACATCTGCACCGAGTTCCCGGAAGGAATCGCCCCATCGTAAATGCTCTTCGGTCGAACAATCAGGACTTCGGCATTACTGGAGGTCATGTAATATCCTCCGCCCTCCTGATCCGCAAAATTAAGGGAAAGAATGTCATTATACCGCAGAGCAGTTTCCAGATACCGCGCATCCAAAGTGGCACCATATACTTCCAGCAATCCAAAAATCATGAAGGCATAGTCGTCCAACTGTCCGGGAATCGCCGTATGACCATCCCTATAGCGGTGCATTAATTTCCCGTTTTCCTGATGCATGTTCTTTTCAATAAAATTGTTGGCACTACAGGCAGCATGGGTAAAGCGTTCCTCTTCAAAGA
>JBNKSB010000266.1:0-7012 GCA_050297095.1 Pontiella sp.
GAACTATCGGAAAAGGCACGTACAATAGAGACTTCCCCAAAAGATGCCAGACAAAAACCAGTATTTTTTTTGCGATCCCGTCCGCACTCGACAAACTACTCAATAGGAAAAGGTAATGGAGTTCCGCCACCGCATTGCATGCCGCCCCTGCTAGTATATATATTTTTACCGCGTTTCATTAGGGATCTACTTTAAGGGGCGGAAAACAGAATGAATAAAAATGTCTCGATTCTTACCTGGGCGGCTGTACTGCTTGTGATGAACAAACGCGCCTGAACCCACAACGAATTCGACAAGGAACAGGTCAATGCCGCCGGCTCCGCCGCCTAGGCCGGAGGCACGGAGATCTTCACTGGAAAGGGAGGCCAGCGACGGCAAGGCCGCTTCTACAAACACTTTGTATTCCTATAACGATAGTCCGTTCGAATACGCAGACATTAGTTTCGGAGGAAGTGGCCCGGTAACAGGTCAGTCAATACAAAAAAAGGCGCCCCGTGGGACGCCTTTTATCGTTGCTGATTTCAACCACTACAGGATGTCATCAGAGGAATTTTCCTCGAAGGCCAGCGGGTCGCCGCCGAGGACATCCTCGATGGCAATTTCTTCGCCGAGCTTGACCGGCTTGATATCGCGGTACATCGGGAAACCAGTACCGGCCGGAATCAGGCGGCCCATGATAACGTTTTCCTTGAATCCGCGGAGTTGGTCAACCATGCCGAACGTGGCGGCCTTCGTGAGAACACGGGTGGTGTCCTGGAACGAGGCAGCCGAGATGAACGACTCGGTTTCGAGGGCAGCCTTGGTGATACCGAGCAGTACCGGTGAAGCTTCCGCCGGGCGGCGACCTTCAGCCACGGCCTTCTGGTTGACTTCCTGAAAAGTCTGCTTTTCGACCTGTTCGCCCCAGAGAAATTCGGTGTCGCCCGGATCGGTAATCTTGACCTTGCGAAGCATCTGGCGAACGATTACCTCGATATGCTTGTCGTTGATTTCCACGCCTTGCAGACGGTAAACAGCCTGAACTTCGTTCACGAGGTATTCCTGCAGATCCTGCGGACCGCAGACTTCAAGCAACTCCTGCGGAATGATCGGCCCTTCAGTCAACTGCTGTCCCTTGTGGACAAAGTCGCCCGGGAACACGATCACGTGCTTGTTCATCGGGATCAGGTGTTCTTCTTCGGCGCCGGTAACGGAGTCGCGAACGATAAGCTTGCGCTTGCCCTTGGCAATACCGCCCAGTTCCACGATCCCTTCGATCTTGGCGATCTCGGCGGCTTCCTTCGGCGTACGGGCTTCAACAAGCTCGGCCACGCGCGGCAGACCACCGGTAATGTCCTTGGTACGAACCGTCTTACGCGGCGTACGGGCCAGCGTATGACCGGCATTGATCGGCTCGCCTTCCTTGATCATCACCTGTGCGCCGGCCGGGATGGAATAGAACCCCTTATTGCCGTCCTTGCCGACGATCACGATCTGCGGATGGAGGTCTTCCTTATGCTCCATAACGGTGAGACCTTCAACACCAGTGGCCTCGTCGACCGTCTTCTGAACCGTAACCCCTTCGATAAAGTCGTTGAACTCGAGTTTACCATCGTGTTCGGACAAAATCGGAACGGAATAAGGATCCCATTCGACAAAGGTTTCCCCAGCCTTTACTTCGTTTCCATCATCAACAGAAACGAGGGCACCGATAACGGTTGCATAGCGTTCCAGTTCGCGACCTTCATCATCGACAACCAGGATGTTACCGTTTTTATTGAGCACAACGTTTTTATCATCGACCTTGACGGCACGTACGTTTTCATACTTAACCGTGCCTCCCGACTTGGCGATGATCTTTGGTTGCTTAAAGACGGAGCTGGCAGTACCACCAATGTGGAAGGTACGCATGGTCAGCTGCGTACCCGGCTCACCAATCGACTGGGCGGCGATGATGCCTACCGGCTGTCCGAGCTGGGCCGGCAGACCGGTGGCCAGATTCTTACCGTAGCACTTGGCGCAAACGCCGCGACGAGATTCACAGGTCAGGACGCTCCGGATTACGACGGTTTCAACTCCGGCACTTTCCACCCTGCGGGCGGAATACTTGTCAATCAATTCGCCGGCAGCCACGATCACATCCAGCGTGTGCGGATTGCAGATATCTTCAGCAGCCGTACGACCGATGATGCGCTGTGAGAGCGAAACGAGTTCGTCGTCACCTTCGGTGATGGCGCTTACTTCGATCCCGTTCAACGTGTGGCAGTTTTCTTCGGTAATGATAATATCGTGCGAGACGTCAACCAGCTTACGCGTGAGATAACCGGAGTCGGCCGTCTTCAGCGCGGTGTCAGCCAGCCCCTTACGGGCACCATGTGTCGAAATGAAGTATTCGAGTACGGAAAGGCCTTCGCGGAAGTTCGATAGAATCGGACGTTCAATAATTTCACCAGACGGCTTGGCCATCAGGCCGCGCATGCCGGCCAACTGACGAATCTGCTGGCGGCTACCACGGGCGCCGGAGTCAACCATGACGTAAACCGGGTTGAGTTCCTCCTTGGACTGAACGTTCATGGGGTCATCATTGTTTTCGAGCACGTCGAACAGCTTGTTGGTCAGCTTGTCGTTGGTGTCGGTCCAAATGTCGATGATCATGTTGTAGCGTTCGCCTTCGGTGATCAGACCCTTGCGATGCTTGTTCTCGACCTCTTCGATTTCCCCGCGGGCAGCGGCAATCATCTCGCCCTTGTCCTGAGGAATAATCATGTCGCAGAGCCCGATCGACATGCCGGAAATCGTGGCGTTCTCGTAACCCAGATTCTTAAGGGCATCCAACACCTTTACGGTTTCATTGTGGCCGGCGATTTCGTAGCACTGTTCAATCAGGGTTGCGACCACCTTCTTGGTTGCGGTCTTGTTCACAAAGCCCATTTCATCCGGCCACACTTCGTTGAAGAAGATGCGCCCAACCGTGGTCAGGATCACGGAACGGTCCTGATCACCATTGCGCGTTTCACGCTGGTAGTCGGGATTCCGAAAACGGATACGATCGTGCAGCTTAACGACGCCTTCATCGAAGGCGGTGTGAACTTCATGCACGTCGTTCATAATCCGCAGATGCTCGTTTCCTTGCTTCACGCCTTTTTTACGATCCATCAGGAAATTCTGCGACTCCGAGGTCATGAAGTAGCAACCCAACGCAATATCCTGCGTGGGCGTCGTGACCGGCTTGCCGCTGGATGGCGAGAAGATGTTGTTACTGGCGAGCATCAAACTCTTCGACTCGACCTGTGCCTCTACCGAAAGCGGTACGTGCACGGCCATCTGGTCACCGTCAAAGTCGGCATTGTAGGCAGTACATACGAGTGGATGCAGCTGAATGGCTTCCCCTTCAATGAGGATGGGCTCAAACGACTGAATCGAAAGTCTGTGCAACGTCGGGGCACGGTTGAGCATGACGGTGTGGCCACGCGTCACCTGATCGAGGATATCCCATACGACGTCTTCTTCGCGCTCGATCATCTTCTTCGCGCTGCGGACCGTGTGCACGATGCCTCGCTCCTTCAGACGACGGATGATGAAGGGTTCGAACAGGACCAAGGCCATCTTCTTCGGCAAGCCGCACTGATTCAGCTTGAGGGTCGGGCCAACGACGATGACGGAACGGCCGGAATAGTCGACGCGCTTACCGAGCAGGTTCTGGCGGAAGCGTCCCTGCTTACCTTTGAGCATATCGCTCAGGGACTTCAGCGGGCGGTTGCCTGGACCCGTTACGGCACGGCCATGGCGACCATTGTCGAACAGGGCATCGACCGACTGCTGCAGCATGCGTTTTTCGTTGCGGATAATCACTTCCGGCGTCTTGAGGGCCAGCAGCGTACGCAGACGGTTGTTACGGTTGATGACGCGACGATAGAGATCGTTCAAGTCGGAGGTGGCAAAACGGCCGCCTTCGAGCGGAACAAGCGGGCGCAAGTCCGGCGGAATGACCGGAAGCACTTCCATGATCATCCACTCGGGACGCGAGTTGCTCTTGATGAAGCCTTCCATCAGCTTCATCTGATTCACGAGCTTCTTGCGGGTCTGCTTAGAGCGGGTGTTCATCATCGCTTCTTCCAGATCCTGAAGCGTTTTCACCGGGTCGATCCGGGTCAGCAGTTCACGGATGCCTTCGGCGCCGATCTTGGCCACAAAGCTGTCATCGCCATAATTGGTGCAGGCTTCGCGATATTCCTCTTCGGACAGGAGCTGCTTTTCCTTGAGCGGAGTATCACCGGCATCCACCACGATATAATTGTCGTAGTAGAGCACGCGCTCAAGGTTGCGCATGGTCATGTCGAGAATAAGACCCATGCGGCTCGGTGTGGCCTTGAAGAACCAGATGTGCGAAACCGGAACGGCCAGCTCAATGTGCGCCATACGCTCCCGGCGAACGCGTGACAGGGTGACCTCTACGCCGCAGCGGTCACAGATGACACCCTTGTGCTTGATGCGCTTGTATTTTCCGCATGAACATTCCCAGTCCTTCGTAGGACCAAAGATACGCTCGCAGAACAGGCCGCCCTTTTCAGGCTTGAATGTTCTGTAGTTAATCGTTTCCGGGTTGCGGACTTCACCATGGCTCCACGAACGGATGGCTTCCGGCGACGCGAGCGTGATGTTCGCGAAGTCGTGCTGCTCTTCCAGGTTCATTCCAAAAATATCGGCTACGCTGCTTGAATTACTTTCCACGGGCATTCCTCCTGCGGTCTAAAATATGGTCGGTCGTGTGATGCGATAGAACTTAGGATGCGGGCAAAGGCTCGCCGTCCTTGTTTTTCACCTGGAAGTTGAGTCCGAGACCCTGCAGTTCCTTGATCAGAACGTTGAACGATTCCGGTCGACCGGAGTCGAGTACGTTTTCGCCCTTGACGATCGCTTCGTACATGCGGGTACGGCCGGCGATGTCGTCGCTCTTTACCGTCAGGATTTCCTGCAGTGCGTGCGCGGCACCATAGGCTTCGAGCGCCCACACTTCCATTTCCCCGAAACGCTGGCCACCATACTGGGCCTTACCACCCAGCGGCTGCTGGGTAACAAGCGAGTACGGACCAACCGCACGGGCGTGGATTTTCTCACTGACCAGATGGTGCAGCTTGAGGATGTACATTACACCCACCACGACGCGTTGTTCGAACCGTTCACCGGTACGACCGTCGAAGAGTTCGGTCTTGCCGTCTTCGGACAAGCCAGCTTCGCCGAGCATTTCGCGGATCTGCTGTTCGGAGATACCATCGAAGATTGGGGTGGCCGCATGGATACCAAGGTGTTTGCAGGCCCATCCCAGATGGGTTTCCAACACCTGCCCCACGTTCATGCGTGAAGGGACACCAAGCGGGTTGAGTACGACATCAACCGGCGTACCATCCGGAAGGAAGGGCATATCCTCTTCGGCTACAATGCGGGAGATAACCCCCTTGTTACCGTGGCGGCCAGCCATCTTGTCACCTACCGACAACTTTTTCTTAGTCGCAATGTAGACCTTCACCGACTTAACGATACCGGCATCCATTTCCTCGCCGCTTCCGGCGCGATCCAGCGAACGATCCTTGTCTTCCTTCGCTTCGGTGAACTTGTTGCGGTATTCATCGATGATGCCCATGATCTTGATACGGATCGGGCTCGGGTCGATTTCCACATGTTCGTAGTTGGCCGCCAGCTTGCGCAGCAACGTCTTGGTGATCTTGCGATTGGCAGGAATGATGACATCGCCGCTTTCGGCATTCATCACATCCAGCGGAATCTTTTCACCGAGCAGAATGTTCGAAAGGGCTTCTGTCAGATCCTCAGTCAGCTGGGCAATGACATCCTCATGCCGATCCTGAATTTCGCTCTGAAGCTTCTTAAGATCCGTGGGCTTTTCCTTCGTGGTAGCGCCGGCGGTATTCTTGGAAGAAACCTTGACGTCCATCACGATGCCGTCGGTACCGGAAGGTGCCTTCAGCGACGTATCGCGGACATCCGCGGCCTTTTCCCCGAAGATGGCGCGCAGCAGGCGCTCTTCCGGGGCCAGTTCGGTTTCGCTTTTCGGTGTAATCTTACCGACGAGGATATCGCCCGGCTTGACTTCGGCACCGACCTGAATAATGCCGTCGTGCGACAAGTTTTTCAGGGCTTCCTCGCCGACGTTCGGAATATCGCGGGTGATTTCTTCCGGCCCCAGCTTCGTGTCGCGGGCACCGCATTCAAACTCTTCGACATGGATCGATGTATAGACATCCTCGCGGACCAGCTTTTCATTGATCAGGATGGCGTCCTCAAAGTTGTATCCACCCCATGGCATGAAGGCAACTACGGCATTCTTACCGAGTGCGAGTTCGCCTTGGTCCGTCCCGGCCCCATCGGCCAGCACGTCGCCGGCCTTGATTTTCTGTCCCACTTTAACCGTAGGTCGTTGGTTCAGGCAGGTCCCGGCATTGGAGCGCATAAACTTGCGGAGCTTGTAGGTCTGGGCTTCGGAAGCCGGCGCCTTCTTGGCGGGCATCTTTCCGTCCTTGCTGATAATGATACTGGTTGAGGAAACATAGGCAACGATGCCGGCTTCCTTGGCGGTTATCAGCACACGGGAGTCGCGGGCCAAACGCCCTTCAATACCACTACCCACGAACGGACGTTCCGACTTCATCAGCGGAACCGCCTGGCGTTGCATGTTCGATCCCATCAAGGCACGGTTGGCGTCGTCATGCTCCAGGAACGGAATCAGGCCAGCGGCGATCGAGACCACCTGCTTCGGCGAAACGTCCATGTACTCGACGCGATCTGGCGCCACTTCGATGAAGTCGCCACGGACACGCACCATGACGCGATCGTTGACGAAGCAGTTCTTTTCGTCCAACGGCGCGTTGGCCTGGGCAATGACATAGCGTTCTTCCTCGTCGGCAGTCAACCAGTCGATGTTCTTCGAAACCTTACCCTTGGAACACTTGAGGTACGGGGTAACGATGAAGCCGTATTCATTGACCTTCGCGAAGGTCGAGAGCGAGGAGATCAGACC
>JBNKSB010000267.1:0-7614 GCA_050297095.1 Pontiella sp.
GTCTGCTGCTTGTTTCTTGGCCGGGGCTTTCGTGGCTGCGGCTTTCTTTTTCGCCGGGGCCTTCTTGGCTGCGGCTTTCTTTTTCGCCGGGGCCTTCTTGGCTACGGCTTTCTTTTTCGCCGGGGCCTTCTTGGCTGCGGCTTTCTTTTTCGCCGGGGCCTTCTTGGCTACGGCTTTCTTTTTCGCCGGGGCCTTCTTCGCTGCTTTTTTCTTCGCTGCCATTTTCGCCTCCTTGTTTGTACTCCTGACAACATTCATTTCGTATCTGCATTACCTGTCTTAGGCTGCAACCGTATAAAGATATGTCGGCAATTGTTCCTCTGGAAAACATTTATAAACACACTACTAATATTATGCAACCTGTTTGGATTACAAAAACACATGCCGTTACAATACTTACGTCGATAGAAAAGTGAAGCGATTGAAATGCTTCAAAGTCGGTCGTAGAACAAAAAAAACCGCCCATGCGCTGGACGGTTTTTCACAGAGTCAATCTGTGTGATATATTACAGGCTCTGCGTAATTTTTTCGACCGTGTAAGCTTCGATCTTATCGCCAACGTCAAAGTTGGTGAAATTATCCGGACGTATCCCGCACTCCTGTCCCTGACGGACTTCGGCGGCATCGTTTTGGAAACGCTTGAGCGAGCCGATGAGACCACTGAAGAGAATCTCGCGTCCTCGCTTGATGCGGATGCTGGCCTTGGACGTAATCCGTCCACTCATTACCATGCAACCAGCAATCTTGCTCTTTCTGCTCAGCTCGAACACTTCGCGAATTTCCGCTTCTCCGATCACCTGCTCGCGCAGTTCCGGTTCGAGCAGTCCCTTCATGGCGCTCTCAACATCTTCGATCAATTCATAGATGATGCTGTAGAGGCGAATCTCAACACCTTCACGCTTGGCGGCGGCATTCGTGCCGGTTTCCTTGCCCGTATGGAATCCCAGAATAATCGCATCGGACGCACTGGCCAGCATAACATCGTTCACTGTAATGTTGCCGACATCGCTCGAGAGAATGTTGATCTCGACTTTCTCGCTTTTGATGCCCGAAAGCGAATGCGCGATAGCCTCAACCGAACCCTGCACATCGGCCTTGATGATAAGCTTGAGTTCTTTCTTCTCTTCCGATTCAGCCGCGCCAAATAGATCGTCCAGCGACATCTTCTTGGGTGCGGCTCCCGCTCCGCCGGAAAGTTCCTGCATCCGCTCTTCTGCTTGGAGCTCCTCGGACAACGACTTGGCTTCGCGATCACTGGACATGGCCTGGAACTCGTCACCGGCTCCCGGAACGTTGGTCAGGCCAAGAACTTTTACAGCAGTCGACGGACCGGCGGACCGGACCTTCTTGCCTTGGTCACTGATCAGCGCCTTGATACGACCCCAGTATTTGCCGCAGATGACGTTATCGCCAACTTTTAGCGTGCCGCTCTTCACGAGTACGCTGGCCGTCGGTCCCATTCCGGGTTCCATTTGCGCTTCAACAACAAAGCCGGAAGCCGGACGATTTGGGTTGGCCTTGAGTTCCAGCATTTCCGACTCAAGCACGATACGTTCGAGCAGACCGTCAATACCTTCCCCTGTTTCGGCGCTGACCGGGCAGCAGCCAATTGCACCACCCCATTCTTCCACCATGATATCGTTTTCCTGCAGCTGTTGCTTCAAGCGGTCCGGGTTAGCGGCGCGCAGGTCCATTTTGTTCATTGCAACAATGATACAAACTCCGGCGGCCTGGGCGTGCTTGATTGCTTCGATCGTCTGCGGCATAACGCCGTCATCGGCGGCAACCACCAACACCACGATATCGGTGAGGTTGGCACCGCGGGCACGCATGGCCGTGAACGCGGCATGGCCAGGCGTATCAAGAAACGTAATCTTATTGTCGTTCAGTTCGACCGTGTAGGCACCGATGTGCTGTGTGATGCCACCGGATTCGCCCGTAACTACCCGCGTGTTGCGGATCTTGTCGAGCAGTGAAGTTTTACCATGATCGACGTGGCCCATGAAGGTTACGACCGGCGGACGCGGCAGAAGCGCATCGGGCGTATCCTCGATTTCCGCCTTTTTCTTGGCTTGAATCGACTTGGCCTTGGGCTGCGGAGGAGGCGCTTTTTTCTTTTCCTCTTTGCGTACGACAAAACCATGTTTATCGCCAATCTCCTTGGCTACTTTCAGATCGATTTCCGCATTGATCGAAGCGAAGACATTCATCTTCATCAACTCGGCAATCACCATGTTGGGCTTCATGCCCATGCGCTCGGCAAAATCCTTGACCACGATCTTCGGCTTCTTCAGCTCTATGACGTTGGAATCGGGGGTTTCCTCCTCGACCGGATGCTCGGCGGCGGCGGACGGCTCGGCGGCGGCGGCTTCGTCAGGAACGCCCTCTGCTTCCGGCTCTTCTTCGACCGGTGCATTATCGGAACGCGCCTCTTCGATCGAAGCATAGCCCAGCTCATCGCATACGGAAGCGATTTGCTCGGTGCTCAGCTCGGCCTCAGGACCGGCAACATCGATATCGATGTCCTGTAGAATCTCCAACAATTCGTCGGGAGAAACACCTACATCTTTAGCTGTTTCCTGAACATTCATTATTCCGTGATCTCCCCGTGTTCTTTGATATAGGCGGCTTCGGCTGCATACCATAACGCCTTCGCCTGTTCAGTCGTCATATTTTCATCAATCGCTTCGAGGTCGCCCATATCGGCAGCAAGAATGCCTTCGATTGTCAGGAAGCCGGAGAAGACAAGCTTCTCAGCATACTCGCTGCCAATTCCTTCGATGGCAGCCAGCTTTGTGACAGCAACGGCGACGCGTTCTTCGAAGTCCATGCTCTCTTCATCCTTCTGGATGTCTACACGCCAACCGGTCAACTTGGAGGTCAGGCGTGCGTTCTGGCCACGCTTGCCGATCGCCAATGACAGCTGATCGGGATCCACCGTAACCCTGACGGTGCGAGTCTCTTCGTCGGCATCGACATCTTTCAATCGGGCCGGCGCCAACGCGTTGGCGATGAGGGTGTGAATATCTTCGCTCCATCGGACAATATCGATCTTTTCGCCGGACAGCTCTCGGACAATGTTCTTCACACGCATGCCGCGCATGCCGACGCAGGCACCGACCGGATCCACGCGTTCGTCGTGCGAAATGACCGCTACCTTGCTGCGGTAGCCAGCCTCGCGGGCAATGCCCTTGATATCCATCGTGCCGTCGCTAACTTCCGAGACTTCCAGTTCGAACAGGCGACGTACAAAATCGGGATGACTGCGCGACAGAACGATTTCCGGTCCGCGTTCGCGTTCGCGTACGTTTAGGATCAGGGCCCGGATGCGTTCCCCTACTTCGTATTCTTCGGTCGGAACGCGTTCCTTGGAGGGCATGACGGCTTCGCCGTGTTCCAGCTCAACAATGACGTCACTGCGGTCAAAGCGGGTTACTGATCCGGTAACAATCTCCCCGACGCGGTCCTTGTATTCTTCGAAAATGATTTCCTTTTCCGCATTGCGAATCTTTTGCATGATTACTTGCTTGGCGGTCTGCGCGGCAATACGGCCCAGCGGTGGAGGCGTCGTTTCGATCTCGCTTCCGTCGGACAGTTTCCTAAAGGCTTTTCGCTCGAATGTTCTGCGATCAATGGCAATACGGACATCCTCGTCGGTCCCGTTTTTCTCCGAGACGCCTTGCAAGGCCGCCTCGATTGCACGGATAATCAGCTCGCGCTCAACGCCCCGTTCACTTTCCATGTATTCAACAACGGCTTTCAACTCTGCAGGATTCATAAGCCCTCCTTCACGTAACCTCAAAAATCAAATAACCAAGCCCTAGAGAACAAAAGAGCGGGCAATGCCCACTCTTCCCCAGAGCCAAACTATCAATAAGCGAGGTAAACTACGCCCCGCTCCCTGTCTCGTCAAGTGGCAAACCGGGGAAATCCGGATGCCGAGGCAGGCTTAAAACGCATCATAAACAGAACCGGCGGAAGCGATCAATGCTCAAAAATCATTTGGCCGATGTCCACACCTTCGATCGCCTCTACCGCGGCGATCATCTCGGAGGTTTCAGGCGTGTCGGCCATTTCGAGCAGGATGAGGCCGTTGGACGGGCAGATTTCGTCGTGCAAACCCAGGCGGGTGCGAATCTGGATGCCATACTTGGTGAAGATCTGCTGCACCACCGGTGCATGCTTTTCACGGTCAACAATGTGCACTCCGACGATGATGTGTTTATCCATTTTCATTCTCCTTTATCGGTTTCGACCTCATTGAGCACAAGAAAACGCGGATCGACTTCGTAATACTGATTTCGTCCATCCTTTTCGGTCTGGGCGGCGAGACAGAGATCCACCCAGTTTCGCAGGTATTTCTGAATCTGTTGTTTGCTCCGACCCATGCTTTCCGCTAGGGAAGTATTGGTAAAACGTTGTTGTCGAACCGCTTCATGGAAGACTTCCAGCTCTTTTCCATGAAGGATGCGTTGCAGCTCTCCGGAGATGATCTCATGCAGCCCTTCCTTGGTGGCATCCAACGCCAACGGTTGGGCATAGCTGTCGGGCAGATGGCTGATCAGCGAGGTGATGGCATTCATGACATAGCGAATCTTACCGGCAAAGAGTTCATAAAGGTAAAAGACCACGTCGTATTCCACCGGAATGATCCATTGGGTGCCCGGCGCGGACAGTAAGCGGTACCGCTTTTCCATGACCTCCCGAACAGCATCGTGGGAGAGCGGTTCAAGATGGATTGGTGTATCAAAGAAAATGCTCCGTACCCGCGGTAAAGGGATGATGACCTGCTGGAACATGCCTTCATGGCCAACGAAGATAAAGTAGGCCGCCGGCTCCTGAAGCACATCCCGGACATTCTCAAAAAAATCCCGCAGCTTCAGCGGTCCACGACGGGTGAGTAGTTCCAGGTTGTCTAAGTGGAACACCACGCCAGCGAAACCACGCTGCTTGATCAGTGCAATCAACGCACTCAATAATTCGCGCAGTTGATCATTGGTTATCTCACCCACTTTCACGGTCGCATTGCTGCTCCGGCCAAAACCGGCACCGGTTCCGATAATGGAAATACTCCCGGAAAACCCGTGTCCTTTTTCCACATGCACACCGGTAATGGCCGCGACCTTTTTCAGTACCCGGTCCCTTTCGAAAGCCTTTTCCCCCATGTCCAGCCGCAGTCGGGCAGACAACGAGGATAGCAGACTCAGCAGAAAATCCCGCTCGCCCCAATCCTCGCGGACCGATATTTCCGTCAGCGGGGAAAGAAGACGATGATCCTTGGCGGTTTCCCACAATTGGCGGTGGTAGTTGACAAACGTGGTTTTTCCGACTCCGGGTTCGCCTTCCACCACAATCCGACCGCCGCCGGGATTGCGCAGAAAATTCATCAGCAGGCGCGAGGCACTCGAGGAGGAGCCCCGTTGAACATAGGCATCCTGCACCGAGAGTGGAGCCGCCTTGTTCAAGGACAGGGCCTTGGTATCATAGGGATTGTCCGTAAAACCGTACCGTTCCCAAAGGTTTTGAGTCAGTTCCATGGCTGTCCTTTCAGTAAACTGAATCAGGTTTACCTTGGTTTACCATTCTCGTCAACGGTAAACCTGTTTTGGCTTACCTTGGTTTACCATTCTTTCGCTCCGCCAATACCCATCCCGCGATTGCTCCGAAAATTAAATATTGAAAAAGACGTAGCGACCCTCTCCTGCAGGTAGCAGGTCGCTACACCTACGGCTTTGTTCCCAGTATTTCGTTTCCGGATCTATGAGTTAGGCTGATTCAACCAACCTTTAGATAACTTGCCTATCGAACAGTGTTCGCCGCGTGTGGGCACGCGGCCGACAACGTGGGCTCTATTCCGAATATCATAGCTGTAGGACCGGGCGAAAACATCGGCACTTTGATCTAAATCCGTTCCTTCTCGAAATATTTTGTGTGCAACAATTTGTGGGACACATGACCGAGCGGTTTTCCAAGGAACTCTTCGTAGATCGTGGCGATGTCAGGATTTTCGTGCGACTTGCGCAGCTGCTTGCCCTCGTCCTCGGCATAGATGGCCTTGATGCGGGCTTTTCGGACGGCGTCGGTGGTGATGCGCGGCTGGCCCCCGCCCCCGATGCATCCGCCGGGGCAGGTCATCACTTCGATAAAGTGGTATTCGGCTTCGCCGGCGCGGATCTTATCCACGAGCTTGCGGGCATTACCAAGCGTATGGGCGACGGCGACCTTGGCCGTTACCCCTTCCAGGAATCTCCATTCGGGCAGGGTTCCCTCGATGGTGATTGCGGCTTCCTTGATCCCTTCTAAGCCAGCTACGGGTGTCACATGCAGGTTTTCAAACGGCAACGTGCGCCCCGTAACCAGCTCGTAGGCTGTGCGCAACGCGGCCTCCATCACCCCACCGGTATTGGCAAAAATATCGGCAGCACCCGAGCCAAGCCCGAGTGGAGCATCCATTTCCGAATCCTCAAGAGAGGGAAAATCAATTCCCGCCTGGGTAATCATACGGCCCAGTTCCCGAGTGGTAAGTACGATGTCGACATCTTGCACTCCGCTGGAATTCATCTCGGAGCGCGCGGCCTCGAATTTCTTTGCCGTGCAGGGCATGACGGAAACCATGAACATCTCCTCCGGCTTCCTACCGAGCTTCTGGGCGTAGTAGGTTTTAACCAGCGCGCCCATCATCTGCTGCGGTGACTTGCAGGTGGAGAGGTTGGCCAGCATGTCGGGATAGTAGAATTCCATGAACTGGATCCATCCCGGCGAACAACTGGTAAACATGGGTAGCGCAACCTGTTCGCCATCGACCAATGCCTTCTTGAGTCGGGTCAGTAACTCCGTCCCCTCCTCCATAATGGTCAGGTCGGCCGAGAAGTTGGTGTCGAAAATCGCGTCGAAGCCCATGCGACGCAGCGCGGTGGCCATCTTGCCGGTTACCAGCGATCCGGGTTCCATATCGAAGCATTCACCCAGCGCGGCACGAATGGCGGGAGCCGTCTGCACAACAACCACCTTGTTCGGATCGTCCAGGGCGGCCCAGACTTCTTCCGTATGATCGCGCTCCGAAATCGCGCCCACGGGACAGACGGCGGCACATTGCCCGCACTGGACGCAGGTAACGGTGTCGAGGTTCTTTCCGAAGGCAGGTCCAATGGTGGTCTTGAATCCGCGGCTCTGCGGGAAGAGGGCCGATACGGTCTGCGTTTGCGTGCAAACCGTTACGCAACGGCGGCACGAGATGCACTTTTCGCTGTTGCGGACCAGGCCGGCGGTGCTTTCGTCCTTGTAGCGGGTGGCCTTTTCCCCTTCATAGCGTAATTTGCGGATGCCAAGGTCGCGGGCAATGTTCTGCAGTTCGCAATCCTCGTTGCGGTCGCAGACCTGACAATCGCCCTCGTGTTCGGAGAGTAGCAGTTCCACCACCACCTTGCGGGCCTCGCGGACGCGGCGGTTGTTGGTGTGCACGACCATTTCCTCCGAAGCCGGCATGACGCAGGACGCCACGAGATCCTTTACCCCATCAATCTCGACGAGGCAGACACGGCATGCACCGATGGCCTGTACCTTTTCGAGATAGCAAAGGGTTGGAATGTTGATGCCGGCCTGCTTGCAGGCTTC